>CAYVAP010000130.1:0-9561 GCA_964449365.1 uncultured Bacteroidia bacterium | reverse complement strand
CCACTTGAGGGTACAGCTCGTAGCCCGTCCGGCTGAGCAGAAACAACGCCCCCCCGAAAAGCAGCCCGGCCCCAGCGAGTACCGCCCCACGATGGCGCAGGGCCAGGGTCAAACTCCGCTGGTAGCGCTGCCCGAGCCGATCGATTTGGCGGGGAAACCAGGCGAGCCCCCCGCGCGGCTGGCCTGGGGAAGCGGCCGGTAGGCGCGTGCGAAACAGCAGGGCGGCGGCCAAGGGGATCAGGGTCAGCGAAAAGAGGTAAGAACCCAGCATGGCCAGGCCCACGGTCATGGCCAGAGGCGAGAACAGCGATTGGGCAATGCCGGAAAGAAAAACCACTGGAAAGAACACCACCACGATGACCAGGGTGGAGGCCAGCACCGGGGTGGCCACTTCCAGGGTGGCCTCCAGGGCCGCTTGCCAGGCCGATTTCCCCATCTTTAGGTGCCGATCAACGTTTTCCAGCACTACGATGGCATTGTCCACCAGCAAGCCCAGCACCAGCGCCAAGCCACCCAGGGTGATGCTGTTGATGGCCTCACCCGTGACCGCGAGCCCCAAAAAAGCAAACAGCACCGACAGCGGCAGGCTGATGGCCACCACCAGGGCGGAGCGGACATTGCCCAAAAACAAAATCAGCACCAGCACCACCAAGATCAGCCCTCCTGCGCCTGCGTTGAGCAGGCCATTGATGGCGTTGCGGACGTATGACGACTGGTCAAAAATCACGGCCAGCTCTACATCATCGGGTAGCCGGTCCTTGAGGCCCGGAATCGCCCGCTTGACCGCCTCCACCGAGGCGATGGTGTTGGCACCCGGACGCTTGAAAATAGGTAGATAGACCTGCTCTTTGCCATCGACCCGGGCGATGTTGGTCTGGATGGTGCTGGCGTCTGCCGCCCGCCCCACATCCTTGACGTACACCGGGTCGCCATCGCGGTAGGCGACCACGATGTCGTTAAAATCGGCCACCTCCTCGATCATGCCCTGGGCTTCAATGCCATAATTGATGGAGCCGATTTCTGCCACCCCCGAGGGAATCATGGTGGTGTTCTTTTGAATGGCCGCCATCACGTCGGTTTGCGACAGGCTGCGGGCTTCCAATTGGTTGGGGTCGACAAAGATGTAGATGCGCCGTAGCGTACCCCCGTAGGCCGCCGGGGCGATGATGCCTTCGACGCCACTGAGCATCTGTCGCAGGTTGTAGTAGGCCACGTCGTAGAGGTCTTTGCCGGTCTTTTCCTCGCTGCTCACCGTCAGCAGCATCAGGGGCTTTGAAGCCGTAGGGTCAAAGGGCTGCACCATAGGAGGCAGGGTGCCCGGCGGTTGGTAATACATGTCCGACATGGCGTAGGAAGAGGTATTGGCCATGGCCTCGGCGGGGCTCACGTCGGCATCGTAAAAATTGGTGACGATGCTCACCCCCATGATGCTCTTGGATTCCTGCTTGGCGATGCCCGGCGACTGGCCGGTCCAGCGCTCCATTCGGCTGGTGATGTCTTTTTCCACCACTTCAGCGGGCATCCCCGGATAGAGGGTGAGAATCTGCATCGCCGATTTGTCAAACTGTGGCAGGATATCGACCGGCATGCGCGGAATGAGCACCCCCGCCAGCACCGCCACCGCGATGGCTAGCACCAGCACTAGATATGGATTTTTGAATGATTGTCTGATCATAACTTATGAAAAATTAGGCATTGCGAAGGCACTGCCACGCCCCAGGGGGGCGCAGGCCTTCCGAAAAAAACCGCAGCAGGGAACAGCGCCCCCCTCTCTGCCGGAGGCTTAGGTGGCAGGCGTGTGCCCATCAACCCGGATACCGGCCGGTAAAGAGAGACCGTAAAGGCTATAAATGATCGAGCCCCTCCGGTCAGTCGATACCGACAGGGGGGAGAACAGCCATTCCCATAGGGAAATGATCAGACCGCGGGGGGACCGCGCAAGGGATGAAGGCCGCCGGGGGGGTCGAGGCCTCGGTGAAAGGTAGCTACGCCTGACCTGAGCGTTTGCTGCCCCACTTTACCGAGCTTCAGGGGAGTAGGGGGCAGCGCCATTCCTCCCGAGGAAGAGACTAATGGTACCTGTAGGGGGTCGGGCACGGAGAAGTCATCGACCTGTAGCAACAGGTCTTCGCAGTCCATGGGGGGCCAGTAGTGGACCCCGGTGGCCAACTTACGGGCTTGGCAGGGACTCAGTTCGCCCGGCGCATGATGGTGCTCATGCCCGCCCGGGTGAGCCAGGCAAAGGTCAATGGCTCGCCAAGGCAACGCCATCAGCGCCACCATCCATAAGCATAACCGTGCGCAGGTAGGTCGCATGATCTAAAGGTAAAGGATACCGGGGTGAAATACCAAATGGGGGCTACGCATTTGGTCGGTTTTTGGGAAAGGGCAGGCCTTTTCCCTACCAGCAAATGCCGTTTGTGTTTCGGTGCCGACAAATCGCCCTCAGCACGATCTCCATATTGCTGCTTCCCTTCCCACGTCGGGTTGGGTTCTTCTTTTGAGCTAGTGCTTGCGGAGCTAAATTCTCAACCATTTAACCTTGCCCTTTTTCTGCGGTTATCCCGGTTTACCGGGACATCTTCGAACTGCGTCAGAGCTCGACAGCGGGGCCCTTTTATCCCGCTGTCTCGCGACCTAGCCCACGGTTTCTCCGCGATCTGCGACCCGCTAGGATCAGCTTTTCTTCCTTGTCCTACGAAAAAATATCCCGGTTTCACCAGGGACAGGTCCCGGTTTTACCGAGGACAGGTCTGCGTTTAAATTGGGTAATTACTTTGCTCCGCAAGCACTAGTTTTGCCGATTCTACTGGCCAGGTGGACGGCGAACTATCAGATTTCGCATGGCCAAACGCTTAGGGATGTCGCCCCCAATGCGCCTCTTCCTCGCGAATCGCGACTAACAAAGGACGGTTCAATTGCAAGACCGTTAGGGTCGCTCTACCCGTTGGCGTTAGCCCCTTCAGAAGAAACGCATCCCAAGCAAAATGCGCTTCCCAATCATCCTGACGAGGGTGAAACAATCGGACACGCTGACCTGTCTTTGGATCAAGCGCAACAGTCTTGGCGGCTTTATGCAGCGAACAGCCTGCACAGGCTAAGGCTAAGTTTTGCGATTCGGTCGCCCCCCCTTCTTTAACCGGATGAATGTGGTCCACGTGAAACGTAGCAACCTGCCCAGCTTGAGCCAGATGGCAATACTCACAGCGATCCTTTGCCCGCTCGCGCACCATCTGTTTGAGGCGATCTGGTAGGTAAGTCATCCTGTCTGATTATGCCTCTGATCGACGTACCTTTAGCTTGAGCAACGACAAGAATTCACTCATTTCCACGAGTCCCTCAGCTTCCTGGCGTTCAGCGACGGTCAGTATTTGCCCCTGGTCCTGTGCATCCAGCAGCGTTTGTAGCCGCTGTTGCAAGGCGGCAGGCAACTCGAAGCGAACCAGATTGGGATCAATTTGAAAGTAGGCCATGGCGCAATAAGTGATTGGTTAAGGGGAAGGTCGTGATTTTGCAGAAGAAAAACCAGTAATCTTGAGTTAGGCGGCCCAAAAGGGCTGCGCCGGGTCTCCCTTATTTGCCCCTGTCCGCCTTGGGAGGATCCGCCTCAGGAGGCATCCGGCGAAAGCTGCTTTGCCGATTCTACTGGCCAGGTTTCCGACAGGCCAGCGTCCTGAAAAACAGCCTCGTCTAACGTCTGGAAACGTCAAGCGGCGAGAGACTTGAAGCCAACAAAATCCCTGAAAATTTAAAATTAATTTTCAAATTAACAGAAAAATAGCGTCTCGCCTGATCCCTCGTTACCTCCTAGCAGCGGTTTTAGACAAGCTCGACACTTACCCGGTAGTGGCCATTACCGGGCCTCGGCAAGCAGGTAAAACCACCCTGGCGAAGGCCATTTCACATCAGGTTCAGCGGCCCGTTCTCTACCTAGATCTGGAGCTGCCCTCGGATGCCAACAAGCTGCGCAATCCAGAATTTTTTTTGCGGGAAAATCTGGTTATCATCAATCAATTTAGACAGGATTTCAGGATTCACAGGACAATAAGCACCTGAAAGCCATCCTGTTAATCTTGTCCATTCTGTCAAAAAACGAGCGCTCCAAAGGCTGACGCGAGTAGGGACAGGGCATGCCCTGTCCCTTTGGCGATAAAGCCTACGTTGCAATCCTTGGCCCGATTCCCTATCTTCCCTCATGGCAAACAACAAGGCCCAGCTCAGGCTGCTGCCCGTTCCAGCTAACCGAGCCGTACCAGGTATGCACCCCGATGGTTTGGTAGGAATAGAAAGGCTGGGCAGCCAATTGCTGCCAGCCGCTGAGCAGCAGGCAGAAGAGCAACATTCGAAGTAGGTATTTCATGTGGGGGTAGACGATGAGATAGTGAGATGGGGAGACATTTAGATGTGAGATATTGAGATGGTGAGATATTTAGATGATGAGATATTGAGATGGTGAGATATTTAGATGGTGAGATATTTAGATGATTGGATCTCTGTCCATCTGTCCATCTGTCCATCTATCCATCTATCCATCTCAACCTCTATTTAAGATTGGAGACCAGGCGGAGGCCCAGGCTGCGCTTGTTGGGGAAGCGCTCAGTGGAGAAGGCGAAGGGCGGCTGCCGGAGTGAGCAGAAATCGAAATGCAGGTTAGCGGGTAGTTTTCCCTTGGTCCAATCCTGCAGCGGCAGGATTACCCCCAAGCCATAGGTGACATCCGAAATGTTGGGTCGGGGATCCCGGCCACTGCCGCCAGGCTCGCCTATCCAGTCGTAGGTAAAGGCCCCCAGACGAAAGGCCAGAAAACGGGCCAATACCACTTCGCTGCCCACCCGGATGGCCGTGCGGTAAGGATTGTTGAATACCTCCTGCCCTTCTACCGTGAGGAGCAAGCTAAGCGGCTGCTCGCCCGCGCCCGGCACGTTCAGGGTGAAGTCATGTAGGTAGGTCGCGCCCAGGCGGCCGACCATGGGGAGGGGAGCTTTTCTTTCGGCTTCCCCATCGGGGCTCTGGAGCGGAAGGGTGGAAAAAAGCACATTCGTCACGCTTGCCCCGAACTGAAGGCGGCTCTGCGGGCCAAGGGGCAGGGTGTAAAGCGCCCCCAAATCAACGTGGGGGGTGCGAAACGCAGACACATCGTCGAAGACCTTCCAGCTAAGAATGTTGGCGTTGAGGCCGAGGTGCAAGCCGGGGAGGGGGCTCGCCGCTGCGCTCAGAGCCAGGTTGGTTGCCAGGGGCTCATCCACCGGAAACAATTGGCCGTCGATACGTAAGCCAAAGCCGGGAATTTCGCCCGAAGCCACCTGATGGAAGCTGGCTGCTACCACTACCTTCTCATGCAAACGCTGGGCGTAGCCGGCAAAATAGTAGGTTGCATCGCGCTCCAGGTAATAGGGCGCTGAGGTGGAAAGGTCTGCCTCCCAGTTCTGGATCAGGCCCAGGCCCGCCGGGTTGTAAAACAGGCTGCTGACGGCCCCACCCACCGCCACATCCGCTAGCCCCAGGGCTTCGGTGCGGGGGTTGGGGTGGTTGCCGAAAAAGTATTCGAGCAGAAAATTCTCCGAATACGGCTCCCGCTGGGCTTGCAGACCAGCCGGAGCCAGGACCAAGACCAGGAGCAGGGCTTGGCAAAAAATGATCGTTCGCTTCATAGTCGCTAGATAGTTGAGGGAGAAAAAAGGATTCAAGAAATGGCCGGGCTAGCCTTCCATCGGCCCCGCAAGCAGGTCCATCAGCCCGACCATTATTAGGTTTATGTGAAATTTCTTTAACTAAAGAACAAATCCGTATAAAAATCTAGGGTAATCCTTCCCCAGGCTACCTGGCCAAAAAGCCGGGCAGGCAGGCAACATGGGGTGGAAAGGGGGCTATTCCTTCAGCCAGCGGGCGCTACCGAGGTAAGCTCCTTGTCGGAAACAACTCAGCACGTAGGCCTGGGCCGGCAGGTCCTGCACGTTCATCCGCAAGTTCAGACCCGCAGGCTCGAGTGTGCGCAAGACCTGCCCTTGCAGGTTGCGCAGCTCGATGCGGTCGACTTGCCCGGGTTGATCCCAGCTCAGGTGGAGGAAATCTCGGGTCGGGTTGGGGTAGAGGGAAATCCCGAGCTGGGCCAGGTCAGATAACGAGGTGCTGCCTTCGGGGCTGCCTTCCGCGCGTGGTGCCTCGGCCAGTTGGTACAAAGCATGGTTGCCGGTGGTCGCCCGCTGATGGTAGTCGAACAGTTGGAAATGGTAAGTCAAATCGGGGTTCAATCCCGTAAGGTCCACGCTGCTGCCCGCGCCTTCGTAGACAATGAAATTTCCCTCACCCAAGTCGTCGCCCTGGGAAAATGGACCGGCTGTATAGTCCGTGCCATCCAAAGGGAAATGGTTCACCGGGGCTTCGGCCCGGGCCACCAACACCCGGCGGTCGCCGCCGCCGACCGTCCAGCTTACGCTCAGGCCATCGCCGCCCAGAGGAGCAGCTGTCAGGTTGCTGCTGCTTTGCAGGGGCACCTCCAGCAGGTCGTGGTCCGGCCAGCTGTTGGTCTGCAGCATGCAGTTCCAGGGCAGGTTGTCAAAGGCGGCCCAAAACTGGTTGGCCCGGTTGTCGATGATGCGCTTGTTCACGATCAACGCCCAGGTGTAGCCGCTGCTGGTGCGCACAAAGAGGCTGGCGGTGCCGTCCAAGGCACCATTGTGCCACCAGTGGTTATTCGCATTGACCGACCAGCCTTTGGCGTAGAAGCTCGCATTCGCAGACGGCGTGGTCATGGTCTGGATTGAGGAACTAGAGAGGATATCCGGCTTGGTAGCAAAGCCATCGACCGCCACCAGCAGCCGCATCAGGTCGCGGGCACTGGCAATCCAGCCGCCATGAGCGTCCATGGCTTCGAGGTTCCAGCCGCCGTACTCCCAGGGCACCTGGTTGCCGCTGCCATAGATAGAGAGAGATTGGTAGCCGTTGCCTTCGTATTCGGCTTCGCGCTCGCGCTTGTCGGCGAGCAGGTTTTTGCCGAGGTGCATGTCGTAGCAACCCAGCGGCGTGAGGATTTCGTCCTTGACATAGGCCTCGTACGATTTGCCCGAAACCTCCGCGATGATTTCGCCCAGCACCAGGTAGCCGATGTTGGAATAGTGATACTGGGTGCCGGGGGTGAAGTCCAGGCCTTTTTCCAGCAAAAACCGGATCAAGACCTCTTCCCGCACCGGATTGGTCTCGCCCAGCTCATGGGTCACGTGCAGGGGAAAACCAATCGGATCGCAATGGCCGATCGACCAGGTGTAGGGCGTGGCTGGCTCCTGCACACAGTCGACATCGCGGTTCCAACCGCCGCTATGCTCCAGCAAGTGCTGGACCGTGATGTCGTCGATGCGGTTGTCGCTATAGGTGACGGTGCTGAGGTAAGAATGATTGGCCAGCAAGCCAGCAGGGCCGAAGGGCTTGTCCGAAAGGGACAGTTGCCCGTCTTCGACCAGTTTCATGATGGCGATGGCGGTGATAGGCTTGGAAACGCTGGCGATGCGAAACAGATGGTAGGGCTGCACCGGCTCCGTACCGGCCAGGTCCGCGTGCCCAAAGCCGCGTGTGTAGACCAGCTTGCCGTCCTTGGCCAGGGCCAAGGTCGCCCCCGGGATGTCGTAAGTGTTGAGGAAGTTCAGGACCGCCTGGTCACAATGGCTCATAGCGGGAACCGGGATGCCGGTTTGCGCCAGGATAATAACAGGAAGAAAGAGGCACAGGCAGAAGAAGGAAAGCCGTTTCATCGGTGCGATTCGTTTGGTGGAGAAGAGAAGCTTGAAAGCTGTTTGAACATAGATCGAGGCAGGGAGTGAAAGGTCAGCAAAGGGGGGAAGAGAAAAGTTTCAGGAAAAATGATAGAGGACTTTTTGTTGGAAAAATTCCACCAATGCTTACTTTGTGTAAAATTTTTTGACACAAAGTAAGGTATCATGCTTGAGCGAAAGATATTTCCGGAGTTAGCGGCCTATCTCCAAGAGCCAGGGGTGGCGGTCATTACGGGCATGCGCCGAACCGGCAAGACCACTGCCTTGACTTACCTGCTGGAAAAAGTGCCTCATGCCAACAAGTTGTACCTTGATCTGGAGCGTCTGGAGTACCGGCGGATTTTCACCCAGGAAAGCTTCCGGGCTATTCAGGCTGACCTGGAATTTTTGGGGTATGATTTTTCTCAAGCGGGCGTGATGGCCATTGATGAGGTACAATTGGTGCCGGAGGTGGTTTCCTTCATCAAGTATTACCATGATCACTTCCCGGTGAAATTCTTACTGTCAGGTTCCAGCTCCTATTACCTGAAAAACCGCATCACCGAGAGCTTGGCAGGGCGAAAACGCATCTTCGAGCTCTATCCCCTGGACTTTCGCGAATTTCTCCGCTTCAAGGGAGAAGATGAGCAAAGCTTGGTTTCCCAGCGGTTCCAACCTTTCCGACCGCTGGTGTATGCCACCTATCAGCACCTTTACGAAGAGTATTTGCGCTACGGCGGATTTCCCCAGGTAGTCCTGGCTGATTCGCCCCCACAAAAGGAACAGGCCCTGAACGATATCCTCAATTCATACCTCGAATTGGATGTAAAGCTCTTATCAGACTATTCCGTCATTGATGATTTATTTAAGCTGGTAACCCTGCTGGCCTCCCGTATCGGAAGCCGTCTCGACTACCAAAAGCTCGGCGTCCTCACGGGCTTGAAGCGCCACAAAGTCAAGGACTACATTCAGCTTTTCAGAGCTACCTATTTCCTCCATCTCATCACTCCCTATTCCCTCAACCCTGATCGGAGCATAGCCGTTCAGCCCAAGATTTACCTGGCAGATTCGGGCCTGACCAATCAGTTTGCTCAGGTGAGCAGTGGTGCGCTATTCGAAAATGCCATCGCGAACCAACTGCTGCCGCTGGGACAAGTCAATTATTACCAGAAAAAAACCGGGTTGGAGATTGACTTTATTTTGAATCAAAAGCAAGCCATCGAAGTAAAAGAAGCGCCCGGGCCTTCGGATTTGAAAAACCTGAAATCCCGGGCCGCAGATTTGGGCTTGAAGGAGACCACCTTGATCGGTCGACACCCGCCAGGCATTGACTTCAAGGCGTTTGTGTGGGGCGGATGTGTGTTTTGAAGGAAAAATCACTTCTTCACCACTCCTACGCCCAGCCAAGCCAAGCCTAGCAGCATGAGCCCCAGGCCGCTCCAGCGCAGCCAGCCCCCGCTCGAAGGCTTGTCCAGGGCCATATCGAATTCAAAGATCGTCTGGCCGAAGGCATCTTCCTCGATGTCGATATTTTGCGCCGCTTCAGGAAACTCGATCATGTAGGTCTGCTGCATTTGTCCGCCCATTTCCGGCGGGCTGACCACGTACATGTACTTGCGCTCAGTCAGCTCGGTGAGCTGCACGTCCTTGTCGTCGGTCTCCAGGATCCAGTTGCCGCGCTTGTCGACTTTACAGACCCCATAAGCCTTGAGGCTCAGCTCGAAGGAGCGCTCCATGTCATCTTTTTCGAGCTTGAAGTCGTCCAGGAAATAGGCGGGCATTTCCCGCTCCACCGAGCGCTTGAGCGCGGCGGGGG
>CAYVAP010000129.1:0-9604 GCA_964449365.1 uncultured Bacteroidia bacterium | reverse complement strand
TCAGTAGGAATATCTGGCGTTGTACGACTTTGGCAAGACCTACGCCACGACTGCCGATGGCTACGAAGAACATCGCTGGCTGGCCCTCACGGTGACGGGTGCGCGCCACGCGCCCCACTGGCGCGACAAGGCCCCCAAAGTAACGCTGGGAACCCTCAGCCGTGAGGTTTCACGCCTGCAACATTGGTTTGGCTTTCAGGGCGAGCTGCGCGAAAGCGAGCAACCTGAGCTGGACTATGCCCTGGAATTGGTCTACGATCATCAGCCTGTGCTGCACTACGGCCGCGTCATGGGCGAATGGACAGAAAAGTACGACCTGCGCAACGAGGTCTTCTTCATGCGAGTGGATTGGCCACGTCTGCTCGACATCTACTTTGCTTCGCAGCCAACCTATCAGCCCATACCGCTGTATCCGAGCATCCGCCGCGACCTGAGCCTGCTTATCGATCAGGCGGTGAGCTTTGCCGAGATTGCTCAGGTGGTGCCACAGGCCAATCCCAAGCTGATCCGCTCGGTAGAGCTACACGACGTGTACATGGGTCAGGGCATTGACCCCGACAAAAAAAGCTATCTGATCTCTATCGAGCTACGCGACGACAGCAAGACCCTGGCCGATAAGGCGGCCGAGAAGGTTACCCAGCGAGTGATGCAGTTGCTGGAGAAGGAGCTAGGTGCAGAAATGCGTGGGGGATGATTGGGAAGCAGGGATTTGTCGGCTGATCGATGGCTTTCAATCCCTGCCTACGTCGGTTTTTGCCGTGGAATATCCTCACCCGGGGTGATCGAGGGTGATCGGGGTGATCGGGGTGATCAAAATGGGACGATCCCCTAGATCACTGATCACTGTTCACTGATCACTATGATCCCACCACGTAACCAATTGTGCCCACCAGCTCGGGGCCTGACGGCGGCGTAGGTAAGCACTGGCCACTTGGCGCTCGTCGCGGTAGGCTTGTACGCGCTTGCGGGAAGGCTGCTGATTGGCAGCCATATAGCGATACATGCCCATGGGCTTGGCCCGCTGACCAGGGCGGTAAAATTGGTACCCCAAATCAAACTCCTCGCGATCCTCGATTTTGAGCTTTTTTTCGTATTGATTGGGGACCACCTCTAGGGGCACTTCCTTACGCAGGCTGCTCAGGTCGGGGCGCCCTGCGAGGTGCCAGGCGGTGTACCAAAAGGCCCCGATGCGCGAGATGGCGCGTCGCATGCGGGTTTCTACCATGCTGTCGAGCAGGTCATGATAGGCGGCAGCGTATGCGCGAGAATAGGTGCGCACCGTGATGCGATTGCGGCTTTCGTAGCCGTATTTTTTGCTGGCGGGAAAGGTCTCGCTCAGTTGCTGCTCTAGGCCGAGCACGTCGTCTACCAGACGGTGGCTTTCTAGCACGGCGTCCCAGGCTTCCAGGTGCAAGTCCGAGACTAGGTAGGCTTGCCCCACGAAGAAATCGTACTCTTCGGCGAACAACTCCGGCAGGCGCGATTCCCAAAAGCCATGGATCCCCTTTTGCCCGGTGAGCTGACCGTTGTAGTTGAGGGTGGTATGCAATGGCACGTGTGCGTCGCCGATGTAGTGCCCTAGGTCGGCAGAGAGCTTCATGATGCGGCTCAGGTCGCGCGCTTCGAAGGCTTTGGCCAAGCGGTATACGACCACGGGGATATGATAGGGTACTACCCCGTAGGCTTCTAGCGTGTCAGCGGTGAGCTTGGCCACGGCCTCCTCCCAATAGCGCGGCACGTTGTGGAAGGGATATTCGCCGTAGTGGTCGATGTCGATGTAGTGGTGGGCCGCCTCGCCATTGATGGCATAGCGACGCTTGTCGGGGTCGACGGCGTGCTCAGTGAGGTAGTCGATGTTTTCTTTGTAGATGCCCAGCAACTCTGGCGGCAGGGTAAATACCGCGAGGCGATTGATGCGCTGATGCGCCCAAAAGCCCCAGGCGCGCACGCTTGGGGCGCAGCCCAGGGTGAGCAGCAGGAGCAGGGATAGACATTTGAGGGCAAGAGACGAGGACTGGTTCATGGCGACAGAAAAGTTATTTGACAAAAATAAGCAGCGCTTGGCAAAAATTCCGAATGGTAACGCATAAGCCCTGCTCGCGTAGGAGATAAGGCAAACTGACAGAGAGAGTCCTTTATTTTTGCCTACAAAATCCATATTTTTGCTTTCGGTTGCACAGTACACGTCGACATATTTTTCAAATCACGCCATCATGACGCTAGCGCTAGATTACGTTCAGGTCTACAATACGGCCGTCAAAGAGTTGGAGCAAGTGCTCGAAGACGTCGGCTTGGATACTCCTGTCAGCCTCATTGTCTGGAACGATGAAGTAAATACCTTCGACTGGGTGATCCAATCCCTGGTCGAGATTTGTGGCCATACCATAGAGCAGGCTGAGCAGTGCGCCTGGCTCATCCATTACAAGGGAAAATACATCGTCAAGCGAGGCCCTCGCAACAAGCTCGGTCCCATGCGCGAAGGCTTGGTTGATCGCGGTATCGGAGCCACCATAGAAGAGGCCGATTGAATGTTCGCTTGCGACCCTCACACCGCAATGGGCGCCTTGATGGTCGGATATGGATCGTAGCCGACAAGCTCAAAGTCTTCAAAACGAAAGTCAAAAAGCGATGGAATGGCTGGATTGAGTCGCATTTGCGGCAGCGCACGTGGCTGACGAGAGAGCTGTAGCTTTACCTGCTCGAAGTGATTATGATAAATATGGGCGTCGCCAAAAGTATGGATGAAATCGCCCAATTGATAGCCTAGCACTTGTGCCATCATCATGGTGAGCAGCGCATAAGAAGCAATGTTGAACGGCACACCCAAAAACAGGTCAGCACTGCGCTGATAGAGCTGACAGGAGAGCCTTTGGTCGGCTACATAAAATTGAAACATCAGATGGCAGGGGGGGAGAGCCATCTCCTCTACTTGCGCCACATTCCAGGCCGAGACGATGTGCCGCCGCGAATTGGGATGATGGCGTAAGCTTTCCATCACCTGGCTTATCTGATCCACGGTTTGCCCGTTGGCTCCGCGCCATGCGCGCCACTGTACCCCGTAAACCGGGCCGAGCTCGCCTGTTTCATCTGCCCATTCGTTCCAGATACGCACCCCATTTTCTTGCAAATACTGCACGTTGCTGCTGCCTTGCAAAAACCATAGCAGTTCGTGAATGATAGACTTGAGGTGAACCCGCTTGGTGGTCACCAACGGAAATCCGGCCTGTAAATCAAAGCGCATCTGATAGCCAAATACGCTGCGGGTACCAGTACCGGTGCGGTCGCCACGATCGATCCCGCGGTCCATGACGTGGCGTAACAGGTCGTGGTATTGTTGCATGAGGCTACTTCTTCAGAGTGGAATTGATTGGTAAAACGCCGAAAAGCTACGAAAATTTTCGAGCGCGGCGTACTGGATTTCCACCGTAGAGGAGGGACAAGGTCGGTTCTTCTTCGTGCCTCCTTAGCTCGTGTGAGATCTTTTGAAAACACTGTTCTACTTCCGATGGCCTCATCTCTCATGGTCTTTGCTCAGATTTCCTTATTTTGGAGAGTGTTTGGTGGTTGGCGCTTGAATAAGCCACGCATACGAGTTCTGCATTGACCCCAAGGCTTCGCTTTCGATTTTTGGGTGTAATTTCTACCCCTTTCCTACCATGATCACCCCTCCTACCTGGCACGTGAAGCCCGCCCCTGATCCTGCGGTGGTGGCCCACCTGAGTCAAGCCCTCGCGACCCAAAAGCCCTTTCCCGAAGCCTTGGCCTCTATCCTGGCCCAACGGGAGATCGACACCTACGAAGCCGCCCGCGCCTTTTTTCAGCCGCAGATCAGCGACCTGCACGCCCCGCGGCAAATGAAGGACATGGACCAAGCGGTGGCCCGGCTGATCGCAGCGCATGAAGGCAGGGAACCGATCTTGCTCTTCGGCGACTACGACGTGGATGGTACTACCTCGGTGGCCCTGTTGACCCTGGCGCTGCGCGATCTGGGCTTTGAAGTAGTCTACTACGTGCCCGATCGCTACCAAGAGGGCTACGGCCTTTCGTACCAGGGCATCGACTACGGCGTGGAGGCTGAGGCCAAGCTGATGATCACCCTCGACTGTGGCATCAAAGGCCACGACAAGGTGCGCTACGCCAATCTCAAAGGCTTGGACGTGATCATCTGCGATCACCATACCCCAGGGGATACCCTGCCCGAGGCCCTGGCGGTGCTCGATCCCAAGCGCAGCGATTGCCCGTATCCTTACCAAGAACTGACTGGTTGCGGAGTGGGTATGAAGTTGCTGATGGCCCTGACCGAAGCCATGCGGCTCCAAGGGATGCCTTTGCCCGAAGAAGAGTATGACCCGTTTGTCAAATACTGCGACCTGCTCACCCTGAGCATCGCTTGCGACATCGTACCCATCACCGGCGAAAATCGCCTCATGGCCTACCACGGCCTGCACAAACTACGCGAAAATCCCCTGCCCGGCATCGCAGTGATCCAGGCGCAAGCCAAGGAAGAGCGCGCCTGGAACATCTCTGACTTGGTGTTTTTCATCGGTCCACGCATCAATGCAGCAGGACGGCTGGAGCATGCCCTGGGCGCGGTAGAGGTACTGCTAGGGCAGCAAAAAGACCTCATTACCCTGGCTGAAGCGCTGCAAACCTCCAACGACGAGCGCAAGCACCTCGACCGCGCAACCACCGAGGAGGCCCTGCAAATAATCGCCGCCGATCCTACCTATACCCAGGCCGCGACCACCGTGCTGTGTCGGCCTAGTTGGCATAAGGGGATCATCGGTATCGTGGCCTCGCGGCTGGTAGAGCATCATCATCGGCCTACGGTGCTGCTCACCGAGTCGGAGGGAAAATTGGTAGGCTCGGCCCGCAGTGTGCCCGGCTTTGACCTGTACCAGGCCCTAGCCGCTTGCGATGATCACCTGCTACAGTGGGGCGGGCATAAATACGCCGCAGGGCTGAGCCTGGAGCCCGAGCGATTCGAGGCTTTCCAGCAGGCTTTTGACCAAGCCGTAGCGGATACCATTACCCCCGAGCAGAAGGTGCCGCTGCTCGTGATTGATGCCGAATTGCCCCTCGATCAAGTCGACGAGCGCCTCATTCGCTTGATCAATCGCATGGAGCCTTTCGGGCCCTCCAACCGGCGCCCTACCTTCATGGCCCGAGGGGTACAAGTCCTGCACGAAACGGTGCTTAAAGACGTTCACATTAAGCTGGTCTTGCAGCAAGAAAGCCAAATGGTGGAGGCCATCGGCTTCCATCTAGCCGAGCGCTTTGCCACCTGCCAGGGACCATGCGTGGATGTTGCGTTTCAGCCCATTTTCAATACTTGGAATGGCAAGACCCGCATTAACTTGCGATTGAAAGATGTACGCCCCGCTCAATAATCGCCACCTACCGTGGCCTGTTTTGGGCCTGATCAAATACCTATGTCGCTTTTTCGCCATGCTTCCCTTTCCCTGCTCATGGGCCTGCTCATGGGCCTACCTGCGTTTCTGCCCGCTCAGGTGATTCCCTGGGAATATCAGGAGATCATCGAAGACGTAAGCCAATCGGGGGCCAAGCCCGACTGGTTTGTCGATGCGCAGGGCGACCTTCACCTCAGCTATTGGAATGCCAACACCGATCAACTGCTGTATGGCTACCGCCACCAAGGCGAGAGCGACTGGACTTTCGAGTCGATTCCAGAAAATGGCACCTTTGGCTACGTCTCGGCCCTGCTGGTAGATGACAATGACGTGGTGCACCTGGCTTATCATCACAATGACAATGGCCGAGCTACCCTGCGCTACGCCGAGCGGGCTACCAATGGCACCTGGACCATCGAGCCGCTTCGAGACTCCGTCGACGTGGGTCGCTATGGGGCCGACCTTTCTTTTCCCAGCTACGTGTGGCCTTCGCTCGATATCTTCCTACAGCCCGACGGTGAGCCGGGTATCCTCTACTTCGACGGGGTACGTGGCAACATTCAGTTTTGCCCGGTGTTCGCTATTCGTAACTCCTACTTTGGCTACGAATTGGATCTGCACGTGGTCTTTCGCAGTGGAGGTACATGGACTGATGTGGCTTTCCCCAACCTACCCTACCTCGGCAATATTACCTGCATCGATCGCGGGGAACGCTTCGGGGAGTTTTGTCAGATGCTTACTCGTAGCGATGGGAGCTACCTGACCCTGGTGCCCGGTATGCACAACAGCGACTTGATTCTGTTTCGTAGCAGCGGCAGTAGCCTGGTCCAATGGCAGGCCACCAAGGTGGACTCTATCAGCAACTACATGGGCAACCCTGGCTTTTTCGAGAGCTTCAGCTATCTCGACGTGGCCTTGCAAGGCGATAGCCTGCTGCATGCGGTGTACCAGGTGTCAGAGCATTATGGTTTCGAAAATCGCAACAACAGTTCCAACCGTGAGGCCCTGATCTACACGGTGATCCACCTGGATTCCGTCGACTCCATCGGCAGTAGCTACACGCCCTACCGCTATCGGTTTCCGCAAGCCAATCAGCCGCGCTTTTATCCCACCGTGGCCTTGCTGGGCGACAGTGGGGTAGCCGTGACCTATTACCAACGCAGCAGCGAGCATGTCATCCAGGAGGTGTCATCAGATTTTGGGCTTAGCTGGTCGACGCCAGACACCCTCTTCTCGCTCAATACCAACACACCCTTGCACAGCGAGTTGGTGAATGACAGCCTCAAGGTGCTGGTATACGATGCAGGCGACGACTTGCTGCGCCTGGCAACCCGTCAGGTCGATTCGCTGGGGCAATGGCAGCGCGAGCAGGTCACCCAAAGCGAGCGCAACGGTGCGGTGCTGACCTCGGCCGTGCGCCGGATCGCGGGCCAAGATGAGCAATACGTGGTATTTGCGGATGGCACTTCGGATGCCCTACGCTATGGCGAGAATCTGCTAGGGGCCGGTTGGGAATTCGAAGACATTTTACCCGCCGACAATCCGGTGAGCGACCTGGACATGGGCTTCGATGAGGGTGGCAACCCGCAGTTGGCCTACATCGAGGCTGGCCTCAATCGGCTGCGTTTTGCGCATCGTAGCGCCACAGGCTGGACCACCGAGGCAGTACCGGATACCGGGCGTGCCAGCCGGGTCAGCTTGGCCATGCGCCAAAATGAAGTACACCTGGCTTTCTATGATCCGCAGGCCCGCGACCTCAAATACGCCAGCCGCATCGGCGGAAACTGGACCATCGCGACTATCGATAGCAGCAGCTCATTGGTGGGGCGCTATCCTAGCCTGGTGGTGGATGCTGAAGGAACCCTCAACGTGGCTTACGCTGATGGGGCCGCCAACCGCCTCAAATTTGCCACTCAATCTCCTAATGGCGACTGGAATAGCTACTTTGTGAGTGATGCGCAGGTCTATCTCATCAATGACATCGATCTGCGGATGACCGCAGCGGATCAACCACAGCCCATCATTGCTTTCAAAGACGCCAAGGCTGACTCCATCTTGTTGGCCGAGCCTGGCCTGGACGGGATCGAGGGGGAATGGGTATTTTCTTACCTGACCACGCCCCAGATCAGCCTCTCGGGCAATCCGCTGGACATGATCCTTGACCAGCGCGATCGTCCCTGGATTTTGTACAACTACCCCACCTCGCTGAGCGAGCTGCGCCTGGGGCGTCGAGGCGAGGACAACTTTTGGTACCAAAACTCGGTACTCAACAACAGCGCCCAGATTGCCGAAGCGTTTGACTTTCACGTCTTGGGAGGCGATCTCTACATTATCGGGCGGCAAAACGAGCCCGGCAATACTGGGCTAGGCATGCTCTACTCGCCGGGAGGCTTGACGCTGCCCATCTTTGCCGCAGCCGAGCAGCAGGGGCTGACCCTATGGCCCAATCCTGCCCGTGAAACGGTGCGGGTGAGCTGGGATCAGACCCAGGGGGGGGCGGTCGAGCTGCACCTTTACGATCCGCAGGGGCGCTTGCTGCAAAGACAGACCTGGTCGCGCCCCCTTTACGGCACACAGTGCGAAACCCTCTCTCTGGCCGGGTATCCTGCGGGGCTTTATCTCTGTGTGGTGCAAACGCCCGCCGAAAGATTTTCACAGCGACTCCTGATCCTGGCTGACTGAGGCGCTAGTGCTTCGCATTCGAAATTCGTGATCAACAATTCGAAATTGAAAGCAATTCGAATCGGGGCTCTATACGAATTTCAAACGGTCAATTACTTCATTCCGAAAGCACTAGTGCTTCGCATCCGAAATTCGTAATCAGCAATTCGTAATTGAAGGTAATTCGAATCGGGGCTTTATACGAATTTCAAACGGTCAATTACTTCATTCCGAAAGCACTAGGCTGCTTATTCTGATGGGAGGGGGTTCTGCGTTTTTTCGCGGTTGAATGTCCTTCATCTGATGCTGCCGACGGGATCGGAATCCCAAAGACTAAAACTGTCCGACGTACGGATACGTCGGACAGCCAATCTTGCTTGTACAAAAAGTGTAGAAAGCATTTCCGGCCAAACTGAACAGCCTACTCTATGCCGTACCTCTTATTCTGCATACCATTTACCACTCACTTGGCTGCCGTGCTGCTATCGCTTTTCTTGGCGCGGGTGGCAGTTTTTTTAGCGGCGGTCGTTTTGCCTTCGGCGGGCAGCTCTTTTTCGGCTTCCGCAGCCTTCTGGGCTATGGCTGCTTGTACCTCGGCAGCGGTACCTTGCGCTACTTTGGCTTCGATGACATCCAGGCGGCGGGTAATTTCAGCCAGATCATCTTTGGTAGCCAGTTGGGGTAAATTGACCGAAGAGGTGAAATTGTCTACGATCTCCTTCCAACGCTTTTCGAAGTCATCGCGCTGGTTTTCGACCCTGTCGACGAAGTCGTCGACGATCTTTTTGCCTTCATCTTTGGAGACTTTGCCCTTGCCGACCATTTCGTCGATCGTTTCTTGCAGCTTTTCAGCGGTGAGCGCGGCGAGACCTACGCCGGTGTAAAGAAATTTTTTCATTAGTTCGTCCATGATATCGGTTGGTTGAATGAGAGAATCAAATGATAGCGATTTTCTGCATCGCTATTGGAAAGGTGCAGCAAACGTGCCACTTGGCGCAATGGGTCAATGATCACCTACTTGCTACAAAAATTACGGACAAATGGCAGCTTCGGATTCGCCCTTTTTTTAGCTTGCTATTAAAATTTCTCATTTTCCCTTTCGATCAGCTCGGCAAACTGACAAGCGAAGGCGGGCGGCAGCTCTAGCGGTACCAAAGCAGTAGCACAGCCGATTTGGCAGCTACTTGCTGCAAAAATTTCTCCTTATCGAGCCAATCTGGCGGTCGGCTTGCTATGAAAATTTACCCTTTAGTAACTCACGTTTCTGGAATGATTTTAGGACTTCTGATCAAAACTGGGTTGAGTAGGCGGTTTTAATAGCCTAAAGCCCATTTTTAATACTTAAAATCGTTTTATCCCTCACTTCGAATCAGAAATGGAAGGCTGCTCTTTTCTTTAAGAAGTTGAAAATGAGCGATTTGTGTTTTGAGAAGTGGCTTTTTTCAGACTACTGGGCATCATCCATTCAGACAGAATCTCAAGATTCACAGGATCATAAGCACCTGAAAGCCATCTTGTTAATCTTGTCCAAT
>CAYVAP010000128.1:0-9725 GCA_964449365.1 uncultured Bacteroidia bacterium | reverse complement strand
AATCTTCTTCCGTGGCATTGATGTTCCCTATCGTGTCCGAGCCAGTCGGCGTCAGTACGTCGGGGCGACACCCTTGGAACAGAAGAAGGAACAAACTCAAGCCCCAAACGAAAATCTGCGGGGGGGGGGAGAGAAAATGTTATTGTTCATGGAAACACAGGTAAAGGTTGTGAAAATCTTGCTATAAAAATAGAAATTACCCGGGTGATGTACAAGTAAAAGTTTCGCTATTGGTCATTTTTTCCAGAGATCCAGACACTACAAATCGGCCGTGGAAATCGTGCGTGTGGCGAGAGCTGATTCTCTACTCCTCTGCCCTAAAATGCCCAGCCCCCATGGCAGGCCGCTGCGCATCGTGCTGCACCTTGTCTTGCTCAATCAGGGGCTGGACGAATGCTTGGTACTCGCCTCGGTCTAAGGATGGCGACATCTTGCCAGGGTGGGTTTCTTCTTGCGGCGCGTGGTAGCCATGCTAATGGGGATTGGGCGAACAACGAAAGGGTCGTGGCTCCAACTGGGAGTTGAGCCTGCTGGAAGCCTTGATAGTCAGTAGCCCCCAGCGAGCCAACTCCCTATCGACGCCACCACCCAACGAAAGGTAATACCTGAAAGGCATGTGGCGCAAGGTTGCCCTGTCCCCACCCGGCGACCGTATTCTGCATCCCGTTCATCTGCATGCGGGATAAAGGAAATTATCCTTGAAAATCCGGACTATTGGTCCTATTTTTCAAGGATAATAGAGTTTGCAGAAAAGCGTACCATGCAGCAGCTTGCCCGCCCTCGCGACTACGCCCAAGTCCAGCAGTTGATGGAGGTCTTTCCCGTTACGGCCATCTTGGGGCCGCGACAGGCCGGGAAGACCACCCTGGCTCGCACCTTTGCGCCCGACCACGTCTTCGACCTGGAAAACCCCCGCGACCTGGCCCGCCTGGAGCAGCCTCAGTTGGCGCTGGAAAACCTGCAAGGCTTGATCATGATCGACGAAATTCAGCGCAAGCCAGACTTGTTTCCGTTGTTGCGCTATCTGGTCGATCAGCAGCCTGCGCAGCGCTACCTGATTCTGGGCAGCGCCTCGGCCAACTTGCGACAGCAAAGCGGTGAATCGTTGGCTGGGCGCATCGGCTACCACTTTCTCACGGGGCTGAACCTGGCCGAGGTAGGGGAAGGACAGTGGCAGTCGCTCTGGTTGCGGGGCGGTTTTCCCCGCGCTTACCTGGCCCCAAGCGAAGCCGCGAGCATTTTGTGGCGCGACAATTTCATCTCCACTTTTCTGGAGCGCGACCTCGCATTGCTGGGCATGCAGATTCCGGCGGCGACCATGTATCGCTTTTGGGTGATGCTGAGTCACTATCACGGACAAGTGCTCAACTATCAAGAGCTAGCCCGCTCGTTTGGCGTGGCCGCCAAGACCGTCAAGCGGTACATTTCCCTGCTGGAGGATACGTTCATGGTGCGGCTCCTCACGCCCTGGCACGCCAACGTGAGCAAGCGCCTGGTCAAAAGCCCTAAGCTGTACGTGCGTGATTCGGGCCTCTTTCACCGCTTGCAGGCCATTGGTACGCTAGCTGAGCTACAACGGCACCCCAAGCTCGGCGCTTCATGGGAAGGATTTGCGCTGGAAGAGGTGGTGGCGCATCTGGGGAAGCGCGACAGCGAAGTGTTTTTTTATGCAGCGCACAGCGGCGTGGAGGTGGATTTGTACTGGCAAGCCCGAGGGCAGCGCTTTGCGGCCGAATTCAAATACCAGGATGCGCCGCGCAGCAGCAAGTCCATGCACCAGGCCATCCAAGACCTCGACCTGGATCATCTGTGGGTCATCTATCCTGGTGAACAAATGTACGCCCTGACCGAACAAATCACGGTACTGCCCTTGTCTGCGCTAGAGCAGATGGTGGGAGCTACCTGAGCCTCGGCTGATTTACCAGAGGGGGCTTCACCAGCGCAGCTCCGCATTCTGCCCCTGTAGCTGGGCCAGGTGATCCTCCACCTGAAAGTCCTCATCGCGAAACCGCTCGTCGCGCGAGCGGGTGTGCTGTTGCCGCTCCATGCTACGGACGAAGCGCCGTATGCTGTCTGCCGTGTCGAGGATCAGGCCCGGCACCGGGACGCTTTTCCCCTGCGCGTCCTTGGCCACCATGGTGAAGTAGGAGGAATTGCAGTGCTTGATCACGCCGGTCTGGATGTTCTCCGACTCCACGCGCAGACCCACCACCATCGAGGTGCGACCTGTGTAGTTGATGGAGGCTTTGAGGGTGAGCAATTCGCCCACTTCGACGGGGGTGAGAAAATCGACCTTGTTGACCGAGGCGGTCACGCAATAGTGCCCCGAGTGCTTGGAGGCACAGGCAAAGGCGATCTGGTCCATCAGACTGAGGATGTAACCGCCGTGGATCTTGCCGCTGAAGTTGGAATAAGAGGGCAGCATCAGCTGCGACATGGTGATCTGCGAGTCGGAGATGGGCTTGTACTTCATGCCCTCAAAATACGTAGCATCGGACAAATTCGCCCCGCTCTGCTCGTCATTTTTTCTGCTCCTTCGAGGCCCTAGGCTCAACGACCCCAGACTTGAATGGGATCCGCTCAACAAGCTGCTACCGCTTACCCATCATTTACCACTTGACAGAGCACTAGCGAATCAGCCGCTTCTCACATGCACCCTTCTGCTATAGAGGCAGAGTCCCTGCTAGGATTCTCTCCATGACACCCTTCACTCCTCCGTCAGCACATCACCCGGATTGGTGAGGGCCGCCTGCCGCGACTGCAGCGACACCACCAGCACCACGATGAGCATGGCCCCCATACCTGCCGCCAGGATCAGGATGGGGTTCAGGTCGATGCGGTAGGCAAAGTTGCTCAGCCACTCGCCCGCGAGCAGATAGACCAGCGGGGTGGCAATCACGGTGGCAATCAGCATCAGCACCAGGAACTCCTGATTGATGAGCAGCAGGATTTGC
Organism: uncultured Bacteroidia bacterium; assembly: GCA_964449365.1. Taxonomy (GTDB): domain Bacteria; phylum Bacteroidota; class Bacteroidia; order J057; family J057; genus CAYVAP01. The sequence continues at coordinate 6,771 of CAYVAP010000128.1, read as the reverse complement.
CCGATGCTTGCCCCCAGCACCTTGCGGATGCCGATTTCCTTTTTGCGGGTAAAGACCAGGAAGGACACCAAGCCAACCAGCCCCATCACCGCCAGCAAGATGGCCACCAGGCTAAGCACGCTGATCAGCCAGAGCGTGCGCTGATCCGATTCGTAGAGCCGCTCGATCTGCTCATCGAGGTAGGAGAGGTCAAAGGGCACGGTGTTGCCCGCCGCGTAGTAGGCTTCCTCGATTTGGGGGACGACCTCGCCCAGGTCTGCCCCCGGCTTCAGCCGGATCACGGTGTTGAAGGTCCAGCCCCGCTGCCGGTCGATGGCAAAGATGAGGGGGTTGATTTCGTACTTCAGCGAAAAGTAGTGCATGTCGGGCAGGATGCCCGCAATGGGCCGCTTGATGCCGACCTCGCCGGTCTCGGGATCGGTGTATTCGGGCTCGTCCACGATGGTCTGCCCGATCAGCTCCGGCTCGGTCAGGTCGTAGCGCTGCATCAGCTTCTCGGCCAGGGTGCGGTTGATGAGGTACACCCGGTCTTTGCCCTCGGCCAATTCTGCAAAAGCCGGATGCTCCACCCCGATGGCCTGCATGGCTTCCCGGTCAGCGTAGATCACGTTGGCGTCGTCCATGATGTCATCTTCGCCCTGCAGCAGGTAGGTGGTCATGTTGAAGCGGTTTTTGCCCGGAATGCGACCCGCGCCTACCGCCTCGACCTCCGGCATTTTCTTGAGTATGGATTTGGCTATTTGATGCTTTTCGATGCCGTCCATCGGAATTTCGATGACCCCGGCCCGCTCAAAGCCTAGGTCCTTGCTCTGGATGAAGTTCATCTGCCGGTAGACGTAGCCCGTGAGGCTGAGCATGAGCACCAGCAGGGCAAACTGTGCCCCGATCAGGACGCGCCGCAGGCCAAAGCCGTACTTGCCCTGCGACTGGTTGAGCCGGGCTTGGAAGAGCTTGAGCAGGCCCTTGCGGCTGAAGATCAGCGCCGGGTACAGCCCGCTGAGCAGGCCGGTGAGCACCGTCACTCCGAGGGCAGCGCCAAGGACCGGCCAGGCAAACAAGCGGCTCTGCGGAATCTCCAGGCCCATCAACTGGTTGAAGGCAGGCAGCGTAGCCGAGACCAGCCACATGGCCAGGGGAAAGGTCAGCAGCGCGGTCAGCACGATCTCTACCAGCAGTTGTGCCACGATGTCCTGGCTGCGGGCCCCCAGCACCTTGCGCATGCCGATCTCCTTTTGCCGATGCGAATACATGGCGATGGAGAGGTTCGTGTAGTTGGTCCAGGTGATGAAGAGGATCACCAGGGCCACCGTGCTGAAGATGGTCAGGATGGTGGGGCTGATGCGGGCGCGCAGCTCGTAGAGGATGTCGCCCTCGGCCAGGTGAATCTCCGAGATGTTTTGGACGCGGACGCCTTTGTAGCGCTCGTCCTGCCCGTAGTCGGGCTCGATCTCGGCGTAGCGCTGGTTGATGCGTTCCCGCAGCGTCTCCGGGGCCATGGGGGCGGCGGTGGTGAAGTAGGTGTACGCCCCCCAAGAAGGAATGCGGGGGGTGTGCAAGATCATGGTAAAGGTGAAGTGCGAATTGGGCCGAGGGTCTTCGATCACCCCCGCCACGGCGTAGGTGGAATCCGACAGTTCGTCCGCAGGCATCTGGAAGGTCTGGCCCATCAGCTCCTGTGAAGCCCAGTCGTCGCCAAAGAGCCGCTCCGCCAGCGACTCGGTCAGCAGGGCCTGCTGAAAATTGCGGCGGAAGAGATCTGCCGATCCCAGGCGAAACGCCTGGGGGAATATGCCGAGAAATTCCTCCGGCGTGTTGGTAAACAGCACCTGCTCTACCGCCCGCTCTCGGTTGTCCAGCTCGACGAAGTACTCCTCCTGCCGGCTGATGGCCGCGTCGCTCTGCAGCAGGTAGGCGACCTCTTCGACCTCGGCAAAGGTGTTGAGAAACGATTGGGTAGCCAACTGGGTGCCCCGGTCCGAGCGGTAGTATTTTTCGAAACGGAAAGGGGCATAGGTCTGGGAGCGATAGACGTTTTCCAGCCGGTAGGTGCGCTCGGCCTTGGGGTAGTGCTGGTCGTAAGATCGGTGATGCGACATAAACAGGCCGACCATCAAGATCACGGCCAGGCTGATGGTTAGCCCCCCCAGGTTGATGGCGGTGAATCCTTTGCGCTTGAGGAGGTTGCGCAGGGCGATCTTGAAGTAGTTTTTGAACATGGGTAGGTATTGTTTGCTGCCTGAGTATTTTTCAAAACTGTAGGGCCGAAAAAACCGGATCACATCGGCGATGAACCACAGGTCGGCCCGCAGCTTGCCATGTTGGGCGCAGCGGTGGGCATAAGCCTCTTCCAAGTCGCCGACGATCTCCTCCTGGAGATCCTCCGCCACAAACCATTGCAGAAACCGGTAGGCCCACTGAGGGGGAGGGGGAGTGTTCATGCTGATAAGTTTTCCAAGCCACGCTGGTTGCTTTCCACTTTTGAGGCACGCAGAGGCAACAAAAGACGCAGAGAGCCATCCATTTTCTTCTGCTCCGCGTTGTTCTTACTCACCCGCTCTGCCCCGCGCGCCTTTGCGTCTTAGCGCCCCCCGCGAGAGACCTTGCCGCGCAGCGCCTTCCCTCTGCGTTCTTTCTTTAATCTTTGCCTGCCAATCAGGAAGGGGCTTAGAAACGTGGGGATATGTTGGGCGAAACTGCATAGCATTAGGTGTAAGAGATCAAGTACGCGGGTCATCTTCACGGTCAGGGTTGCACCTGTGGGGAAACCCTACGGCGGTACTGATGTCCGTCAGGCCCAATCCGGAATGTTGGCCCACAGCTTTTGGCGCGAGGCTTTGATCTCGGCCACGGCTTGCTTACCCGCCGAGGTGGGCACAAAGATGCGCTTGCGCCGACCGCCCCTTGCTTCGGTCGCGCCCCGCATCTCCGAGACCACGAAGCCCTTTTTCTCCAGGCGAGACAGCACGGTATGCACCGCACTGATGGAAATGCCGGTCCCGGTGTGTGCCCGGTAAGCTTCGCTCACCGAAAAGCCATAGGCATCGTCCGGCATGCCCATGATCAGCAGCAAGATGACCTCTTCTAAGTTTCCCAAGCCCTTCATTAGTTCAGCTTTTGTAGAACATGTCCCCAAGGTAGTGAAGAGCTGGCCCAGCATGCAAGGGGGAAGGTTGCGAAAAAGGGGGGAAGCTGGTGCCCCGGCGTAGTTGATGGAAGCCTTGAGGGTAACCCATTCGCCCATCTCGATGGGGGTGAGAAAATCGACCTTGTTGACCAAGACCAAGGCGTTCACGCAATAGTGGCCCGAAGCGCTTGGAGGCACAGGCAAAGGCCACGTGATCCATCAAGTTGAGCACAAAGCCGCCGTGAATCTTGGCGCTGAAGTTGGAATAGGAGGGCAGCATGAGCGGCGACATGGTGATCTGCGAAGCGGAAATGCACTTGTACTTCATGCCCCCATGCGTAGCGCAAACTGATGGCACCCCGCTCTGCTCGTCATTTTTTCTGCTCCTTCAGCTGCTGCCGCAGGCGCTCCAGCTCTGCCTCAGCGACTTCGGCGCGTTTGCGTTGCGCTTCGGCCTCCAGGCGGGCTTGTTCCGCCTCCAGCTGACTTTCGGTCAGGGTCTTGAAGGGCGTTTCGTCGGGAAAAAGGACCCTGAGGTCCTCGTCTTCGCAGTGCAGCCACAGGCCCAAGTGAGGGCTTTGCCATTTGACGGGCGGAAAATCCGACTGCACCAGATGCTCGCCTTCACGCAGCATGGGCACAAAGCGCTTTGCTTCCGGGTCGATGATAATGAATTCCTGCACGCCGTAGCGTGCGTACCAGTGCTGCTTTTCGATCATCTCCAGGGTGTGATTGGAAAAAGACAGCACCTCGATCACCACCTGAGGCGCGATGCCCTCCTCTTCCCACTGCTTGTAAGACAGCCGGTCCCCATCCGGACGATCAAAGGCTACCATCACGTCTGGAGCCTGGGTGATGCGGGGCTCGCCTTGCACGGGATACCACAGTAAATCTGCCGCAATGAAGACTTTCTCGTTGCGAAACCACCACTGCAAATTGCTGTAGAGGTACACGATCCATAGAAACCAGCAGCATCAGGCGAGACACAGGCCGCTGCCAGCGGGACGTGGTCGCTGAGGCACAGGTCGCGCTTGAACCAGAGAATGTCGATAGACGGTGTGGACATACAGTCTTATTATCAAATCGGCCCGGAGGCTGGTGGTGTTTAGGAGGGATGGCTAGTGCTTAAAGATCTAAGTTTTTAACCATTTAAACTTGCCCTTGTTCCGCTGTCCTGCGTCAAAAAGTCTTCACATAGCCCACGGTTTCACCGGGATCTACGACTCGCTATGTTCAGCCTTTTTCCCTTGTCCCACGAAAAAATGCCTGCGTTTAAATTGGTCAATTTCTTTGCTCTGCAAGCACTAGCTTGTTGGAGAAGCTTGCTCATTCGATTAGACTTTTGAGAAAGGATAAGTGAATTTGGGGGAATTACAGAAGCTTTTGTTTGCTTTCTTAGCAAAGATCGCTTACTTTATCGCAAAGTGTTGCAACAGTGGCCTCTACTCTTTTTCTCGAACAACTCGCCCAACTCGAGATGTGGCACGGTACCCAAGATCGGCCACAAACTGGGCTGTTGTGGCTGAGCGACTTGGCAGGGAACCCCCAGGTAGATGAGCGCCTGATCTTGGAGCGGGCTCAACGCTACCAGCCCACGGCGGTGTATGTGCAGCGTTTCGCTGACTCGCGCTCAGCAGTGCCACAAGTTTATCTCTATGACCAAACCCAGGCGGCTTTCGACCCTGACCACTTTGCAGCCTTGCATAAGCGGCTCTGGAACTTCGGCCAGGTGCCCATGTTTTTCGTATTCAGCCGCGACCAGGTCCGCATTTTTAATTGCTTCCAGCCAGCTTTCGACCAGGAGGGCAGGCCCATTTCCAAGGCACTGGAAACCCTGAAACTGACTGCTGAAACGCAGAAGGAACTGGCCAAGCGCCGAGCCTTCTCAGCGCGAGAATTCGACTACGGCACCTTTTGGGACCGAACTGAATATGCCAAAAAGTTTGACCGGAATAAAGGCGCCTACGTGCAACTGCTGCGGCAGCTCAAGGCCACTCGACGCCATTTTTTGCAGCGCAACCTTTTGCCTGACCCGCTGGCCAAGCGCCTTCTGGTGCTCTCGATCCTGATCAAGTACCTGGAAGATCGCAAAGACGACGCTGGTCGCTCCATTTTCGACTACACGCCAAGATACTTTGGGCGTTTTGCTGAGGGGGCAGAGAGTTATGCCGACGTGTTACGCACGAAAGGCGCTTGCGTGGACCTGTTCGCAGACCTGAGCCAACACTTCAATGGCGCGTTTTTTACCCTCGATGAGACGGAGAAGCAGATCCTGTGCCAGATAGACCTGAACGAGTTTGCCGACCTGTTTGTGGAGGGTAAAATGCAAGGCAATCAATACGCTTTCTGGCGGTTGTATTCCTTTGAAGACCTACCCGTCGAGCTGATCAGCAACATTTACGAAGAATTTCTGGACGACGACCTTAGTAAGAAAAAGGAACTGGGCATCGTCTATACCCCGCCTTATTTGGTCAATCTGCTGATCGACGAATGTATGCCCGTGGATGAGCCGAAGGAGGCGTATAAGGTGTTGGATCCAGCCTGCGGATCGGGGGTGTTTTTGGTGGCGGCTTATCGCCGCCTGATCGCCTGGTGGCGGCAGGGGCGCGATTGGAAAAAGCCTGGCCAAGCCGACGTAGCCGCGCTCAAGGCTTTGCTACGCGACAACATCTTTGGCGTGGACAAAGAACCAGAAGCGGTCAAGCTGGCCATGTTTAGCCTGACCCTGGCCCTCTGCGATGAGTTAACGCCCAAAGCCATCTGGGAAGAACTGCGCTTCGATGACCTCAAGGAGCAAAACCTCTTTGCCGAAGACTTCTTCAAACTGCTACGACACAACCGTATCGACCGGGATTTTGACTTGGTGATTGGGAATCCCCCCTTCACATCCAAATTGAATACCAAAGACGCGGAAGCAATCGAAGAGGAGAGACAGCGGGTACGCCCCGCAGTGCCCGACAAGCAGTTGGCCCTGCTGTTTTTGGACCAAGCGCCACAGGTCGCCAAAGCAGGTGGGCAGGTTTGCCTGATCGTTAAGGGAGGGCCTCTGTTGTACAATCTACAAGCGCAAAAGTTTCGCTCCCACTTTTTCGATAGTTTAGAAATACAACAAATATTTGACTTTACCGCTTTAAGCAGTGTTCTGTTTTCGGGTGCCAATGTGGAGACAGCCGCCATTTTCTACCGCGCCAGTCCCTTCGTAGGTCACTCGGTCTTGCATGCTACGTTTCGCCGGGTCAAGGCTTCGAAAGAAAAGCTCTTCTTCGAGCTCGACGCCTACGACCTGCACTGGGTAACGCCCAGCCAGGTGCAAGATAACCCCTACGTTTGGAAAACGAATTTGCTGGGGGGCGGGCGCTTGCATGAGCTGGTGCAGCGGTTGAAATCTCTGAGAACCTTAGAAAACTTTTTAATTCCTCGGATAAATCATAAAGATAGCTCTTGGTATGTAGGGGAAGGGTTCAATTTAGGAAACCGTAAGAAATATGCCGATTTTTTGGCTGGAAGCCTCTACTTACCTACTGATGCTTTGTCAAGTAGAGGGGTTGATGAAAAGCAATTGAAGCTCCTTCCTGAGACTCATTTTGAAGCCCCTAGTTCTACTTTAAGAGCAACAACTACCTGATAATGAGCGCTTTGTTTTTCAT
>CAYVAP010000127.1:0-9729 GCA_964449365.1 uncultured Bacteroidia bacterium | reverse complement strand
TTGACAGGAGAGATTACTCAAGTAGCAGGAGTCGGCTCACAAATTTGGGCAACAGGCCGCTTCGAAGGGCCGGATGGGGTCTGTCCCCTGGCTCACTACGATGGGAAAGACTGGCACTATGAGGCCATTCCGGGTCGGGATTCGGCGACGGGCACTACCCTGATCTACCAGCACATTAACGAGTTGGTCGTTACCATCGACTTACCACCACAGCCTGGCTATCAAGAAATCTGGGGGTTTAATCTTGTTTCTGGATACTGGATTAAGTACGCCAAGGTAAAGGGGAAGATTATGGATGTGGAGATAAACGGGCAAAGTAGTGGATTGGCGTTTGCCGGAGTAATCGACTCAGTGTGGTACAATGATTTTGGAACGGATATAGCCTTTGCCGCCCAGAACGTGGTTTTCTCCGACTATGGCTGGAATTTTTACCCTGCAGAAGGGAGGGTCAGCGATACGGTGTACGCGGTAGAGAGAAGCGCGAACGTGCTATACTTTGGGGGAACCTGCTCCTCAGACAGTGGGCGTAGCGAGGTGTGCTTGGCACAATATTATCATGGCGTTTTTCAACCGCTACTCACCGCAAATGATTTTGGTGCTCATGACGCCAAGGTGATCTACGATCTTCTGTTTTTCCAGGACAACTTGATCATAGCCGGAGATTTTTGGCTGGGCACGATTAGTTCCTTTGGGTCAAACCTCGCGGCGTTCGACTTGATTTATCATCGTGCCTCTCCCATGTCTAGCTTTCAACAGCCGATACGGGCGCTGGCTCGGTACCAAAATGCCTCCTTCCAAGAGGAGCTTTACCTCGGCGGCGACATGAAGACGGGAAGCATTTCGCACCTAGCACGCCTCTCTGACCCTGCTACCAGCATTGCCCGGCCTGCTTCGGCGTCCATCTCCATCTCCCCCAATCCCGTCCTATCCCAAGCCACGGTCTCGGGCACCCCAGCAGATGCGCCCTACACGCTCTACGACCTCTCGGGCCGCGCCGTGGCGCAGGGACAACTACAAGGCAATCGCTTTGATCTCAGCCCGGTATCGGCGGGGGTATACCTGCTGCAAGTCGATACCCGCCAAGGTCCGGCGCGGATGAAGGTTATCAAACGCTGATGGGTATTTCCCCATACCCGTGCGCTACTTGAGAGTGCTTCGCATTCAAAATTCGCCATTGAAAGCAACTATAGCCGCTTGGCGCGCCCACTGAGTGAGCCAATATGAACGGGGGATGACCAAAGTGCCTGATACCCTTATCCCCCTAGCCGTTCATATAGGTGAGTAATTAACTATTCGAAATTCGCATAGAATATTGACCAGCAGCACTTTAAATTACGACGAATTCCTGATCACGAATTTCGAATGCGAAGCACTAGTGGCTACGCCCTTCCCACGATGTTGCGAATCTGCTCCATTTGGCGCAGGGCACTCAGGTCATCGTCGGTTTTTTTTTCGGGCAAGAGCGCCATCGCACTTTGGGCGGGCTTATCCTCCAGGGCGTGATGAACCACCTCGGCCATGTTGCTCACGTAGGTGACGGTGAGATCTTGCAGGTATTCGGCCTTGATCTCGGATACGTCTTTTTCGTTTTCTTTGCACAGCAGCACTTCTTTGATGCCCGCGCGTACGGCAGCTAGTACCTTCTCTTTGATACCGCCTACGGGCAGCACTTTCCCACGCAGAGTGATTTCGCCGGTCATGGCCAGAGAGGGTTTGACCAGTCTTTGCGAAAAGAGCGAGGCCATGCAGGTGAGCAACCCGACGCCTGCCGAAGGTCCGTCTTTGGGGATGGCTCCGGCCGGAATGTGCAGGTGTACATCCCAGCGCTTGAAAGTCTCATAGGGGATATCGAAATCGTCGGCATGCGAGCGCAGGAAAGTATAGGCTAGGGTGGCCGATTCTTTCATTACCTCACCGAGCTGCCCCGTGGTGCTGAGCTTACCCGAGCCTGGGGTGAGGGTCGATACCAGGAAAAGGATTTCTCCTCCCACGCTGGTCCAAGCCAGGCCGATAGCCACGCCCGGCACATCAAACTGCTGGTACTGCTCGTTTTCGAAGCGCTTGACGCCCAGAAAGTCTTGGAGGTTCTTCTCCGAAATCCGCACCGCCTCTTTGTCCTCCAGCACGATGCGCTTGGCCACTCCCCGGCAGATGCCCGCGATCTGCTGAGCCAGCATACGCACCCCCGATTCGCGGGTATAGTTTTCGATGGTCTTTTGCAGTGCCTTGGGCGAAATGGTCAGTTGATTGGCTTTGAGGCCGTGCTCTTTGCGCTGCTGCGGGATGAGGTGGCGCTTGGCGATCTCAGATTTCTCTTCTTGCGAATAGCCGTTGATCTCGATCACCTCCATGCGGTCGCGCAGCGCCGGGTGAATGGTGTTGAGGGCGTTGGCGGTGCAGATGAACATCACCCGCGAGAGGTCATATTCCACCTCTAGGAAGTTGTCGCGAAAGGTATTGTTCTGCTCGGGGTCGAGTACCTCCAACAGGGCCGAGGAAGGATCGCCGCGGAAGTCATTGCCCACCTTATCGATCTCGTCGAGCATGAAGACCGGGTTGCTGGTAGAGGCTTTTTTGAGCCCCTGAATGATGCGGCCGGGCAGTGCGCCAATGTAGGTGCGGCGGTGGCCGCGAATCTCGGCCTCATCGCGTGCACCCCCCAGCGAGATGCGGATAAATTCTTTGTCCATGGCCCGGGCGATAGACTTGCCCAGGGAGGTTTTGCCTACCCCGGGAGGGCCATAAAAGCAAAGGATCGGCGCTTTCTTGTTGGCCTTCAGCTTGAGCACGGCTAGATGCTCCAGGATGCGTTCTTTGACCTTCTCTAGCCCATAGTGATCCTCGTCCAGCACCTTTTGTACCTGCTTGAAGTCGAAGGTATCTTCAGAGTAATTCTGCCAGGGCAGGTCGAGCAGCCACTCGGCGTAGTTGATCACCACCGCGTAGTCGGGCATGGCCGGGGTGAGGCGCGCGAGGCGGTTCATCTCCTTTTCGAAGACCCGCTGCACCTCCTCGGGCCACTGCTTGTCTGCTGCGCGGGCGCGCAAGGCTTCCACGTCTGATTCGGGGCCATCTTCGCCCAGCTCGTCCTGAATGGTACGGATCTGCTGCCGCAGCAGGTATTCGCGCTGCTGCTTGTCGAGGTCGAGCCTGACCTTGGTCTGGATTTCTTCGCTCAGTTCCAGCACTTTGAGCTCATTGCCCAAGTATTGCAGCACCAGCTTACCCTTTTCGTCGAGGCTGTTCATCTCCAGAATTTCCTGCTTATCTGGCACGTCGACGCTCAGGTTGGAGGCGATGAAGTGGACCAGAAAAGAAAGGCTATCGATGTTATCCAAGGCGATATGCGCCTCGCTGGGCAAGTTGGGCGAAAGGTCGATGATGCGGCCCGCCTCTTCTTTGAGGCTGTAAATCAGCGCACGGGACTCATCTTCGGCGGGATACAGCTCGTCGATGCGGTAGATGCTCGCCTTGAAGTAGGGCTCGCTGGCGGTAAATGCTTCCACTGCGAATTTGCTGCGTCCCTGAATCACGATGGTCACGCTGCCATCGGGCATCTTGATCAGCTTGAGGATGCGGGCGATGGTGCCCACCCGGTACAGGTCATCCTCAGTGGGATCTTCGATCTCGATGTTGCGCTGAGAGACCACCCCGATGCGGCGATCCTGGCGGCGGTAGGTCTCTTTGACCAGTTGAATGGATTTGTCGCGACCCACGGTGATAGGCACTACCACACCAGGAAAAAGAACCGTATTCTTGAGAGTGAGAATGCCAATTTCGCCCGGTATCTCCTCTTCGAAGATGCTTTCCTCTTCGATGGTGGTAATCATGGGAAAATCTTCTTCGAGGAACCCGTCGGTATCAAACTGCATATATGTCATGTATCGTTCACGCTAGCCCCAAGAAAAATCTGACAATCTGCCAGCAAACCAACCCGAAGGTCTAAATGGGGCGTTAGTTATGTTAAAAAAAATCACCCGTGCGAGTACAGCTCGGGGAGCATATCGCCACAGTATGGCTTTGTTCGTTCGCCTCTGACCTGATCATGGCTAAAGATCTGCCACAAACCATATGCCCAAGGCAAAGGTCGCAAATTTGGCGGGCAAAATGGCAGTTTGCCTTGCGCTTTAGCCGAAAAAAATCGCAAAGCCTGGAATCGCTCCATATTTAGTATCTACCTTTGTGGTCCTTTTGGGCAAAACCTTCGTTTTCCCGATCCGTCATTCATCAATCCTAATCCTATCCCTCCACTATGAGCACCCCCATCAAAGATGTCGTAGCCATTACCGGGGCTCCTGGTCTATATCGCGTCGTCAAAGCCGACGACAAAGCCATCGTGGTCGAATCTCTCGACGCCCAGAAAAAGCGCCAACTGGTGCGCGGCAACATGATGGTCTCCAAGCTAATGGATGTCAGCATCTATACCGACGATGAAAGCGAGCCCCTGGTCAAGGTGCTGCAAACCATGCAGGAAAAATACGGCGCAGAACTTCCCATCGGCAAGAAAGCACCCAACGACGAGCTGATGGATTTTCTTTACAGCGTCTTGCCCAATTATGACGAAGGAAAGGTCTATCCCTCCAACGTCAAGAAACTCATCGCTTGGTACAGGATCCTGATCGACCAGGACGTGGACCTGAACACCGAGGAGGAGGAAAGTGGCCAGGAAGCGCCCACCGCTGATCAGCCGGGCGATGAGGAAGAATGAGCCTCTAGGTCCACCGCATACCCCTTCCAGTTGGTGCTGAGCGGCGTCGGCTCGTATTTGATGACGTCGGTACAGGCGGTGAGAGCTAGACAGGAAATTAGGCCCTAAACAAACATGGTAGTTAGCCGGGTGGTTGTTAGCTTTGGCGGATAATAAGCTAATCTCACATTTTTCTTAAAGCGAGATCACCTCGACAATCCACCACCACTACCCATTCTTCCATGCACCTACGCCTTTTCCCCCTACTGCTTCTCTCCTTGCTGAGCGCCTGCCTCTCCCCTGAGGAGTCCGACCCAAGCAAGCCCAAACCCATGACCAACGCCAAAACCGAGGCGCGCATCGACTCCTTGCTGGCCGAGATGACCCTGGCCGAAAAGGTCGGGCAGATGAACCAGTACAACGGCTCTTGGGACGTGACCGGCCCCGCCAAAGGCAATGATTCCATCAAACGCGAGCACCTCGCGCAAGGCTTGGTGGGCTCCATGCTCAACGTGGTCTCAGCCGAAGCCACCCGCGAGGCCCAGCGCATCGCCGTCGAAGAAACCCGCCTGGGCATCCCCCTGATCTTTGGCTACGATGTGATCCACGGCTACCAGACCATGTTTCCCGTGCCACTGGGTGAGTCCGCCAGTTGGGACTTGGACGCGATTAAAACCTCTGCGCGTTTTGCGGCGCAGGAAGCCTCTGCCGCTGGTATTCACTGGACCTTTGCCCCCATGGTCGATATCTCCCGCGATGCCCGCTGGGGCCGGGTGATGGAAGGCGCCGGCGAAGATCCCTACCTGGGCGCTCTCGTCGCCCAGGCCCGGATACGTGGTTTTCAAGGCAATGATCTGAGTCAGACCAACACCGTCGCAGCCTGCGCCAAGCACTTCGCTGCTTACGGCTTCGCCATCGGTGGCAAAGACTACAACACGGTCGATATCAGCGAGGCCACCCTGCAAAACGTGGTGCTACCCCCTTTCAAGGCCGCAGCCGACGCAGGCGTGGCCACCTTCATGAATGCCTTCAACGAAATCGGTGGCATTCCCTCCTCTGGCAACGCCCACCTGCAGCGCGATATCCTCAAAGGAGAGTGGGACTGGCCCGGCTTCGTGGTCTCCGATTGGGCCTCGATCGAGGAGATGGTCGATCATGGCTATGCCGAGGATGAGCGTCATGCCGCCCGCCTGGCGGCGCTGGCTGGCTCAGACATGGACATGGAGGGCTACTGCTACGTACCTTACTTGATTCAGTTGATAGAAGATGGTGCCGTCGACGAAGCCCTGATCGACGATGCGGTGCGCCGCATCCTGCGGGTAAAGTTTGCCCTTGGCCTCTTCGATGATCCTTACCGCTACTGCGATCCCGAGCGCGAAAAGAATGACATCGGCACCGAAGAAGCCCACGAGGCCGCCCGCGAGATAGCTCGCAAGTCGATCGTGTTGCTGAAAAACGAAGCAGACGTGTTGCCGCTCAATAAGCAGGGCCGCATCGCCGTGATTGGTCCGCTGGCTGATGACAAGGACGTGCCCCTGGGTAGCTGGCGCGCCCGGGCCATCAAAGGCTCGGCCGTGTCCCTGCTCGAAGGCATCGAAGCTGCTGTCGGCGGCGACGCAGAGATCACCTACGCCCAAGGCGTACAGCTTTCGGTGGGCGAGCGCAGCTTTGTACAGGAAGTGACCATCAACGAAACCGATAGCTCAGGTTTCGAAGAAGCCCGCAAAGTGGCCGCTGAGGCAGATGTGGTGGTGCTGGCCTTGGGCGAAGATTGCTTTCAGTCGGGCGAGGCCCGTAGCCGCAGCGAACTGGATCTGCCAGGGCTGCAACGCGAGTTGCTGCGTGAAATTCGCAAGGTCAACGACAACCTCGTCTTGGTGCTCATGAATGGTCGCCCCCTCGACTTGACCGAGGTCGAGCCCCAGGTCAAGGGCATCTTAGAAACTTGGTTTTTGGGCTCCGAAGCTGGGCACGCCATCGCCGATGTCCTATTTGGGGATTACAACCCCGCCGGAAAGCTGCCGATTACCTTTCCACGTAGCGTGGGGCAGGTGCCGATTTTCTATGCTCAGAAAAACACCGGACGCCCCTCACATCCAGAGGGCTTGGTATTTTGGTCCCACTACATCGACGAGGCAAATACTCCGCTCTACCCCTTTGGCTACGGGCTGAGCTACACCAGTTTTAAATACGGCGATCTGCGCCTGAGCGACGAGCAGATTGGTCCCGATGAGACCCTGGAAGTGTCCGTGAAGGTGAAAAACGTCGGCCGTCGGGCAGGCGAGGAGGTGGTACAGCTCTACGTACGCGACTTGGTGGGGAGTCGCACCCGGCCAGTGCAGGAGTTGAAGCGCTTCAGAAAAATCGAGCTGTCCGCCGGAGCCAGTGAGCGAATTACTTTCCGCTTGAGGGCAGAAGACCTGGTCTTTTACACGGGGGGCGGAGAATGGGCCTTTGAGCCAGGAGCTTTTGAGGTGATGGTAGGCAAAGACGCCCACGCCGCCCGAGCACTCAAGGTTGCGTTTGAGTTGGTAGAATAAGGCGGGGCCAGATTTTGGAGCTTAGGGAGCTTCGGATGGCTGAGTAAAACCTTGCGGTGCCTGTGGAATAGTCAAAGGAAGGGGACGCAAAGGCACTACCTCAGTCTCTTCATCTTCCCATAGGGCTAAAAATTTCTTAGTCAAGCGTGCTTCGCGGCGCTCGTCAAAGCATCCCAGCACCACCTCGCAGGTCTCGGTTTCCGCTTTGGGTTGTATCCAGATGGCTTGGTTCCAGCTACGCTTTCGCTTGAGGGCTGCCCGCCGCGCGGTGATGAAATCAGGGTATTCCCCGATAGTCAGACCAAAGTGCTGTTTGGGTAGCTTGGCACTGCTGTCGAGGTCGGCACCGAGCGAATAATTGGTACGGGTAACCTCGGGTTGAGCAGGGGCCACCCGCAGCACCGCTTGCTCTTGCAAAAAGTCCTCCAGGGCCTCTACGTCGGCCAGCCCTTCGAGGCGCGTGATCTCCAGGCCATCGGCATCCGTGATCAGCACCGTGGGCAATTGCTGAATGTGGTACTGCCGCGATAGCTCGCGCCCACCGGTATAGGAGTTGAAAGGGTCTACCTGATAAATCAGGTATTCTTCGCCCACTGCTGCCGCAAACGAGGGTGTACGCTTGAGCCGGAGGTCTAATTGCTGGCAGGGATAGCAAAACTCCGATTCGAACTTGACGAAGCAGAGTCGGTCGCCCAGGTGGGCTTGATCCAGGGCTTGCTCAAAGCTCCCTTTGAAGTAGGTCAGGCCATCTGGTTTGAGCTGCTGCCAATACACCAAACCAACGGTACACATGCTGAGCGCTAGCACCGAACCGATGAGATAGCCATACTGCTGCCTCATGTTTTGGCGCTGGGTGGTATGGGATTGAGGACGGGGACGCTGTGGCATGGGTAATATTTTTTTTCGATACACCAAATATATTTTTTGTGAAATAAAATCGAACCCCGATTTCGCCCTATTCATTACATGGCGCAGATGGTCAAGCATTGCGATCTATCGTAGCATTTTATTTGGCTTTGACTGCCAGGCTACATATTTAGTCCGACGGCAGATGTAAGTCTTCAAGGGATAAGGGTATCCCTTTTTACCAGTCGAGCGAGAAATATTACCGTTGAGGGGAACAGTTAGCCCTTCAGCGGTATTTGGCGAGCAGCTAAGGTTGTCTGCCGAAAAAAATTGCGAACCTCGAAAGGTTGTGTTATTCATGCAGGGTATTATTTACCCCAAATCGATCAGCATTATGCCTTTCTTTATGACTCGCATTCTTACCCTTGTGGGGTTGATGTTTCACTGTTTACTCGCTCACTCTGTCGATAATGACCGATCGGCCATCCAGCGTACCATCACTTTCTACTTCGAAGCGGTACACATCAATGCCTTCGACCAGTTGGCCATCGCCTACCATCCGCAGGCGCAGTTAACCTACCTCGATCTCGAACATGATGACATGCAGCAGTTTCCCTTTGGTCAGTACCTGGTTCAGCTTACCCAGCAGAGCGAGCATCCCGTCCACCATGAGCGGCAACTGGAGATCATGCGTCTCGAGATCATGGGCAATGCGGCTTTTGCCCAGACCCGAATCACCTACCCCAAGCGAGGGGTACGCTTGGTCGATTACCTGTCGCTGCTGAAAGATGGCAGGGAGTGGCGCATCGTTAGTCGGGTGTCTTACAAAGAATATGCGCACTTTGGCCCAGACCGCTCAGGGACAAATACCCCCTCGAGGTATGAAGCCATGGCGGACATTCAAGCGGTCGCAGGGTGCTACCTCAGTAGCCGACGTCAAGAAGACTGGAAGCGTATGGCAGAGAGCTTTCATCCCTCAGCTCAGGTGGCCTACGTGGACCCTAAGCACAAGCGCTGCTATATCTCTACCTTGACCGACTACCTGGCGGAGCTAAATCAAGAGACTCGTCGCTACCAGCGCAAGGGAGATATTGTCGCCATACAAACTTGTGGCAAGGTGGCTGTGGTAAAAATCGCGACTCGCTACCGACGTATCAAGGGGATTACCTTTGACTTTCTGACCCTGGTTTGTCTCAACGGAAAGTGGATGATCATTCACAAGGCGACCTACAAAGATCCCTTGGCGATGATGGTCCCGGCTTGATCAGGATCACTCAGCTATGAGCATTGGGCTCTCCAGTCTCAGCCTGGGCGGGGCGCTGCATCAGCATCGAAAATGCCTGGTGCAGCTTATTCTTTAGCTCTTTGCGGTGGGCGATGAAGTCCAGAAAGCCGTGCTCCAGCAAGAACTCTGAGCGCTGGAAGCCTTCGGGCAGGTCGCGCCCGATGGTTTCTTTGATCACGCGAGGCCCGGCAAAGCCGATCAGTGCGCCAGGCTCAGCCACATTGAGGTCGCCCAGCATGGCAAAACTCGCGGTAACCCCTCCGGTGGTGGGGTCGGTCAGCAGCGCAATGTACGGCAGGCGATGCTTGGCCACGCGGGTCAGGTTGGCGCTGACCTTGGCCATTTGCATCAAGCTCAATGCGCCCTCCATC
>CAYVAP010000126.1:0-9744 GCA_964449365.1 uncultured Bacteroidia bacterium | reverse complement strand
AAAATCTGCGACCGCTTACCCATCATTTTCAACTTGACAGAGCACTAGGGCTCTGGCCCTACTCCGATCCGACGGATCAGGGGATTGGAATCCCCCAAACTAGCTAGATCGACGGCTGGAAACGTCGATCAGTCGTTTTTATTCCAACTTTTCGTATGTGATTTTACCCTGGATCTAAGCCACATTTGTTTTTTGCTGCCAAAAACTTTGATTTGCGTTTTTTTTTTTTCGAGTCGTTGCGCAACTGGCTCTTTCCCAACAGCCATATTTTAAGCTGGGAATCATTTCAAAAACACCAAAATCACGGTTAAGAAAAAAATCATTTTGTCTGCCTTCTGCCTCGGACTGCTTGGCGCTAGTGCCTTGGTATTCCTGCCCAAACCGGCTCAAGCCGCCCCAACCTGTAAAATTCACCAGTGGAATGGGGAATATGGTAAAGATTATGGTTGCCCCGACAGTGGCTGCGATTGTTATGAATTATCGGACCTGCCAGGTGGTGGAACGGAGTAGGGCTGCCCCGCAGGGGCAATCCCTGAGTTCTCCGACATGAACCCGTTCATACTTATGGGCATCAATCATCACTAACAGCCCCATAGGTCCTGAAAACTGATTCTGATTTGGGCAATACCCGATATCAGAATCAGTTCTTTCTCACTTTTTAGATCATGCTTCTCTCTTCTAATCCCTCTTTTTGCATCTTTGCATCACTATGAAAACAGCGACACTTTTAGTCTTTGCTACGCTCGGTTGGTGCCTCAGCGCCTGTAACCAAGCGACCCAGACCTCGGGGGACCTGTGGACCTCTGCGGTCCCAGCCGTGCCCTACGTTCCTTTGCCCGCTACCGACGAGCCAACCCCCCAGGGAAGTTGGCAGGTCTCGACGGTGCGGCGCTTTCCGGTTCCTGAAGGACTGGGATACGACCATCGCTTTGCCGCTCTTCAACCCATTGATAATCGTTTGGAGTTTGTGGCGGTCTTTGGCCAAAGGAAACGCATCGCCCTCTATGACTGGGAAACATCGGAGCTGCTACGAGACGTCTCCCTCGCCACCGAGGGTCCCGATGCCATGGCTAAGCCCTATTCCACCAGCATAGTGTCCCCCGATAGCCTGTGGGTACATGCGGCTGACTACTTTCGCTTCAGTTTGCTCGATGATCGGGGTCAGGTGCTGCGGCGATTCGACCTGAGTAGCATCGGTACAGATCAGGTCGAGGCGTCCGCTTATTCCTGGCGAGGGTCTGCCATCCATGCGGTCTCCGAAGGGTTGGCATTTATGTGGGGCGCCGGAAATTACAGCAGTGCTGCTACGCGCTACACCCAGGCCAGGGTAGGCCCCGGACACCGCGTCGCGGGCCTGCTGCGCCCGGCGGAGTCGCCCGAAGTGATCGATCTGCCGCTGGCGTTTCCGGAGGCGTACTATGATCAGGTCTGGCTCTATTCGAATGATGTGCACCCTCGCTGGGACTGGGATGGCGAAACGGTTTATCTCAGCTTTCCCATTTCGGCCAGGGTCTTCCGCTACCGCCTCGGCGAGGCCAGCGCCGCCAGTCGATCGGTGCGAAGTGAATTCCTACCCGAAACCATCGCCCCCCTCACCCCTACCGCCCAACTCGACAAGGCCCAGACTGTGCTCGACCGCGGATTCTATGGAAATATCCATTACGACCGCTGGCATCAGCGGGTCTATCGCCTGGTGGTGCATCCGGGCACGGACGCTTACCAGGACGATGACACCTACACCCAGCCCTACGACTATACCTACTCGGTGCAAGTGATGGACAGCTCCCTGCGCCTCCTGGGCGAGTATCCGATTCCCTCAGGAAAGCTCGACCCCAGTAAAGGCTTTGTCACCCCAATCGGCCTCTGTTTTCCACACATGCATCCCGACTATCCAGGGCTCAAGGAAGATGAGATGGCCTTTACCTGCTACCAGTGGGTGCCTAAGGAATAGGGGCCTCTAGCAGCAAAGGGCCATCCGTAAAAAATGCCTGGAATGCGCACGCGGAGTACTTCCTACCGGTCGAAATGGAGCGAATGGATGGAAAATTTATGGAAGGTTTGTGGAAAGTGGGGGCGAAGCCGATCTCTCAGGATATGTTATTCGAAGCAGCATACAATCCAAGTTCCTTTACCTTTTGCTACCAGCTTACGCCAACCCTCACCCGGACCAAGGTCTGGCTGTTGGGGGTATGCTGGATCATTGGCTTTGGCTGCACGCCCTCTGATGGGGGGCTGCGCCAGCCATCACTAGAAGCCACCCGGGCTGATTTACGCAGCCCGGTGGATACGGCCATCGTGCAGCCCCGCGCCATTATCCAGACTGTGCAGGCTCAGGGAGAAGTATTTTTTGCCCGGCAGGTGGGTCTTTCCTTTGAGGTGGAAGGATGGCTGATCAGCGACCAAAAAAAGGATGGCACACGGGTACGAGCGGGAGAAAGGCTAGCTACCCTGGACACCCTGCGCATCGCCTACCAGTTGCGGCAAGCAAGGCTGGCGCTGGCACAAGCCGAGCTGGAGCGCAGCAGCCAACGCATTTTGTATGGGGTGGAACAATTGCCGGACAGCTCCCACCAAGACTCCCTACGGCTACGAGCCGACAACATTGACCTGCGAACGGGATACGCCAGCGCCGTGGCGGAGGTCGCTTACTTGAGCCAGCTCGCCGAGCGCCACCACTTGGTAGCGCCTTTCGATGGTCAGGTGATCGACATGACCTACCAGCGCGGGGCCTACGTGCCACGAGGCGGAGAGGTGTTGCGGCTGATCGACATGGGTTCTGCCAGCATCCGGGTGGCGCTCACCGAGCAGGAGTTGACCCAAGTATCCCTGGGAAAAAGGGCCGAAATCCACATCCCGGCCATAGAGGCCGATCTAGTCGGTCGCATCCGCGCCATTCGGCCCGTGCTGGATGAGCAAGGACTCGCCCGGGTGGAGATCGGCTTGTCTCGTAGCACCAGCAACCTGATGGAGGGAATGTTTGCGGAGGTGCGCATCGAAGCCAGCCATTCCTCGGAGCGGCTGGCCATCCCGGTCGACGCCCTGCTTCAGCGGCAAGGCGATCCCTTTGTGTTTGTATGGCAAGCACCCGGACGAGCCGCTTGGCGAACGGTGGTGCCCGGACGTCGCAACCAACAATGGGTCGAGGTCAAACAAGGGCTTCAGGCCGGAGAGCCGGTGTTGATTCGGGGCCATGAACACCTGAGCCATCAGGCCCCCATCTTGATCCAAGGTCCCAATTAATCATCACGCTCACCGCAGCCAGGCATTTTCTAGCCCTCCTGCCCTGATGCAACGCAACCTATGCCCCGTCTTGAAGCTTGGTATCGATTTTTGTTGGAGCATCCGCGTGGGGTCTTGCTCATGGGCTTGGCCCTGCTAGGGGTGGGAATTGGGTCCTGGACCCGGCTTCCGGTGGGCCTTTGGCCTGACTTTGCCTTGCCCAAGTTGGAAGTGGGCGTGAACGTACCGGGTCAAGACCCGCTGACGGTGGAGGAAGGATACTTGTCGCCGCTGCGCCAGCAGCTTGCTCAGCAGTCAGGGCTGAAGGACATCCGCACGTGGGCCTTTGAAGGCAGCGGTGAAATTGCGTTGGCCTATGCCTGGGGCACCGACATGGAGCTGGCCTACCTGCGGGTGTTGGAAGCCCTGTCCCAAGCCCGGCTGACCTTCCCCGATCCCAGCGTAGAACCCTTTGTGCAGCAAGCGGGACCGAGCCAGCTCCCTGTCATCCAAGCCTTTATCGCCGATGAAACTGCTGCCCCACTGGCCTTCCAATCTTTGGCCGAGCAGGTATTGCGCCGTCGCTTGGAACAATTGCCCGGCGTGGGGCGCTGTGAGGTGCTGGGGGCTGCCACCGCAGAAGTCTGGATCACCCCTGACTGGCAGCGCCTACAGCAGCATCGCCTGTCGATGGCAACCCTGGCCCGGGCCATTCGCTCGGCCCGCTATGATTTTGGGGTGCTGCGCATGGAAGAGCGCGGACGGATGCTCACCCTTTCGCTGCAAAGCCAGCTCCAAGATCTGGAAGAAATCAAGGCCCTGCCCCTCCGGCTTTCTTCAGACCGAACGATCCGCTTGGGAGAAGTAGCGAGCGTGCAGCTCCAGGCTGCGCCCATCCAATCGACCTTGCTTGACGCGCAAGGGCGCTGCTTGGCCCTCAACCTCTACCAGCGCCCAGGGAGCGACTTGCAGGCGGTTAGTGCCTTGGTCAAGGAGGAACTGGCCGCCTTCCAAACCCAGTATCCTCAGCTTCGGGTGTCCATCCTCAGCGATGCGGCCACCTTGGTGACCGGCACGCTGGCAGGCTTGCAGCAAAGCTTGTGGTGGGGAGCAGGGCTCGCCGTGGCCATGGTTTTCCTCTTTCTGGGTTCTTGGCGACAGGGGTTGCTGGTAGCCCTGGTGGTGCCCGCTTCGCTGGGCATCGCAGGAGCAGGGTTTGCCCTGGTTGGATTGGGAATCAACCTGTTGACGCTGGCGGGCCTGGGAATTGCGGTCGGCATTTTGGTGGACAACGGCATCATTGTCATCGAAAACATCGCGCGCCGACATGCACAGGGCGACTCCGCTACGCGCGCGGTGAGCCTGGGCGCCAGCGAGATTTTTGCCCCGCTGTTGGCCTCCGTCCTCACCACCTTGTGCGTATTTATCCCCCCGGCTTTGCTCGGCGGCCTCAATGGGTCCTTGCTGCGGGACCAGACCTTGTCGGTGAGCTGGGCTTTGGGGGCATCGCTGTTGGGTGCCTTGCTATTGCTGCCCGTGCTTTATCACCAAGTCGTGGGCGCTCGCGCGCGGCAGATCGGCCAGCAGGCTTGGCAGCGCTGGCTGGTCAATCGCTATGAGCGGGGCCTCCATCTTTCGCTCCTTCGTCGTGGGTGGGTCAGCCTAGCGACCTTGGTGCTGCTGCTCATCGGGGGTGGCCTGGCCTGGTACCTGCCGCGTCAGGTATTTCCTGCTTATCAGACCCAAGAGACCGCTTTGGAGGTCGCATGGGCCAGCGACCTTCCCTTTCCTGCCTGTTTGCAACGGACAGAAGCCCTGCACCAATGGCTGTCCCAACGATCAGATATCACCCAGGTCGCGGCCTGGGCCGGCGTGATCGAATTGCCCGGGCAGCTTCACCGGCAATTGGTGCATCAGGCATTTTTGCAAATCACCTGGCGTCGCCCGACCGGGCCTGAGGGTGGAGCAGCGGCGTGGCGCTCAGACCTGCGCAGGGCGTTTCCCGACGGCACTTTCGACCCGGGATTGCCTCCTTCCTTGTTTCAGGCGGTGGTGCCGCCGGCTGCACCCGCCCTGGTCTTGGAATTCGGCTCGCCCGGCCTGGGTCTTCCTCCCCCTCGCCAGGCCCTTGAGCCACTATTGGACCAACTCCTGGCCTGGCCCGGGACTTCCTCGCTGCGTCTTCCTTTTGACCAGCAAGCACCAGTGCAGGTGCTCAGGCTTTCGCCCGAGTCCTTGGCCCGGTACCGCCTGCCGCCCGCCGAGGTAAACGCGGCGCTGGGAGATGCGCTCGGGCGCCAAGCCATGGGAAGATTGGCCGACCCCAACCAACCGGTCCCTTTGCGCATGGGACTGGCCCAAGATTCGAGCCTCCGTCAGACCCTGCGCAGGTATCGGCTACCGGGTAGAGGGATTTCCCTCGCGGAGTTGGTACGCATCGACAGACGCCCCCTGCCGACGGTCTTGTATGCGGGGTCGGAGGGCATGCGGCAGCGGGTAGAATGGGAGGGAAAAGGAGATGCCTCTCCCCTGGTCGCACTGGCCCAGGACTATGCCCAGCGCCAAGGCTTGACCTTGCGGGTCAGCGGAGAGCAGGTGGCGGGAAATGCGCAGCAGCAAGCACTCGGCTGGCTGCTCCTGCTGGGAGGGGTATTGCTCTATCTCATCATGGCCGCTCAGTTTGAATCCCTGTGGATCCCCTTGCTCATCATCCTCACCCTTCCGCTTGCCTTCGTGGGGTCGGTGCTGGCCCTATGGATGGCCGGCGCTAGCCTCAATGTGCTCTCAGGACTGGGGTTTTTGATGGTGAGCGGCATTGCGGTCAATGATTCGATCCTGAAAGTGGCGACCATTCTCCAGTATCGTCGCCAAGGCCAATCGCTGACCTCTGCCATCGAGCGGGCGGGTCGAGACCGCTTTCGGCCCATTGTGTTGACCTCGCTCACGACCATCCTGGCCGTGATGCCGCTGCTCTGGGTGGAGGGAACAGGGGTAGACATTCAGCGACCCATCGCATGGGCGGTCGTGGGTGGGATGGGGGTGGAGACCTTGGTCTCGCTGTTTGTATTGCCGGCTTGGTTTTCCTCGCTGGCTCAACGGTTTGACTCATGAGCGCGACCCTCCACACTACAGATCGTTCCCGAGCCGCCAGGCCGGGATTTCAGGCGCTCCTCTGGGGCCTGGCGCTCAGTGCCATGGGCCTGCTCTGCCTACCTCAGGTGCGCATGGCTTGGCTGCCCGCCGAGGAGACGCAGGTGGTTTGGATTGCCCTCCGGTATCCTGGTGCTGCCCCCTTTCAGGTCGAGCAACTGGTGACGGCACCGGTAGAATCTGCCCTGAGCCAACTGGCCAATGTGGAGCAGTTGGATTCTTACAGCCTGCCGGGCCGGGCGTTGATTCGCTTGACGTATGCCACTGGGGTAGCGGTAGGCCAGCAAGAACCACGCTTGCGCGGGGAGTTGCGTCGCCTGCGCAATCGGCTCCCGGCAGCAGTGAGCACGCCCCTGCTTAGCTTTGTGTCGCCTGATTCAGAGGAGCGGAGCAGCCTGCGCTACGCGATTCAGGCCCCGGAGGGCATGCCTCTACATCGGCCTTACGTAGCGCGTTACCTCGACCAGCGCAGCCAGCCGATACCCGGGGTGATGGATCAGGGGCTCGAGGGTCAGGGAGAAGCCGCCCTGTTGCTGACCATTACACCCGAACAATTGGCCCGGCGTGCGCTCACCTACCGCCACATCGAGCAATGGCTCCAGCAAAGCTATGCCCAGCGTTCGCTGGGCCGAGGAGGGGCAGATAGGCAAGGCCCAGCCATCGTGCAAGCAGGCGAGGCCCCTTCGCTCACGCAGTTGCTAGAGCTGCCCGTTCTGCTATCGGGGCGAAGCCTTCCCTTGGGTAACTTGGCCACCTTGCGGCAGATTCCGCTCCCTAGCCGGGAGGAAGTCCAGCTAGATGGGCGGCCAGTGCTCTATCTTCAGTTTGACCTCGATCCTCAGGCGCAGCTGCTGAGCCATGTTCAAGTCCTCCAAGCCGATATGGCGGCGCTAGAAACGGCCTTGCCTGAAGGCCGGCGTATTCGCTGCGTGCAGGACCCTACTGCGCAGCTCCGCCAAGAACTGATGGCGCAGGCGTCGCGGCTGGGATGGACTAGCCTAGCCGTTCTGCTCGGCCTGTGGCTCTGGGCTTGGAGCTTGCGGTATGCCATGGTAGCGGGGTTTGGTCTACTGGTGAGTTTGGGGCTGGCCACCCTGGGGGTATATGGCTTGGGGGTCCAGGTTCACCTGTATTCGCTCAGTGCGCTGAGTGTGGCCCTGGGGATCATGGTGGACCAAACGGTGCTGGTGGGCGATGCCGTTCGGCGGGGAGAACCTATCCGCAAGTTGGCCTTGCCACTGGCGGCAGCCAGTCTGACCACGGTGGGGAGTTTGCTCCCTTTGCTGGGGCTAAGCCGCAGCCATTGGGGCAGTCTTTTGGATTTTGGGGCCCTGCTGGCGATCTGCTTGGGGAACTCACTCCTGGTGGCCTTGTGGATCATGCCAGCCATGATGCGTGGGTTGCCACGAGCCGTGGCTAGGCCAGGGCGGAGGCAAAACCGCAGGCTCTCCCGCTGGCTGGGGTGGCTACTCCGGCTGCTGCGACGAACACGCTGGGGCTGGCGCGTGGGCCTGCTGCTGCTCATTGGCTTGCCGCTGACTTGGCTTTCGCCTCGACTGGAGGGGCTTGGCGGCCTGTCCCAGGATTTTCTGGAGGACCTACAGCATCATTTTTATTGGGCTCCGCCTGAAGCCCCTGCCCTCAGGGTGGAGATTACCTTTCCGGTTCCGCCGCCGCGCAGGCAAATAAAGGCCTTGATTCGCCCCTTGGTTGACCGCTTTCGGGCCCTTCCTACAGGATGGATCGATCAGGTAGATACCCGCCTGCGCGCCAATGGGGAGGTGAACCTGCGGGTTGCCTTTTTGCCCCAGGCCCTGCGAGGCGGACAGGCAGAAGCCGTCAAGGGGATGGTCATGCGCTATGCGGTGGAACACGATGGGGCAAACTGGAAGGTCTCCGGCATTGGCGAAGGACTCAGTACCGGCATGGCTAATCAACACGCCTTTGAAGTGGTGCTGAAAGGCTACCACTACCAGCAATTGGATTCTCTGGTGGGGGCGGTAACGGCTCGGCTGGCGTCAAACGATCGCATCTCATCCATCAATCCCCATGCGCTGGGCGCATCCTGGCAAAGGGAGGAATATGGCTACGCAGTCGGATTTCACCCAGCGCTGGCTGCGGAGGCGAGGCCCGACTGGGTGGATCAAGCCCAGCGCTTCAGCCAACTAGCTAGCCCCGCTGCCCCCTTGCTCCTCCCGGAGGGCAGCGCCAAGCGTCGATACCCCCTGCTGCTCAAAGCGCCTGATTTCGAAGATACGCGCCTCCACACCTGGCTGGAAAGCCGCGCGCCAACGGGAAGGTTTCCCTCTGTCCGAGACGGGATACGGCTTCACCTGGAGCCGCTCCCCAAGGCGATCGTGCGGGAAAACCGATCGTATGTGCGTCGGATAAGCTTCGAATATGCCGGCTCCCACGCATTCGGTAAGCGCTGGGCCGAGGCGGAGCTGGCGAGGATGACCTTTGATTGGCCTGCGGGATTTGAGGCGGAGTTATTCGTGCGAAAGGGTCTCCCGCTGGAGGAGCGGCAAAATTTACGCTGGGTAGGCTTGGGCGTGCTGCTGATCATTTGGCTGATTTGCAGTGTGTTGTTTGACTCGCTGGTGGATGGCCTGCGCATGGTCGAAGCCATTCCTCTGGCGCTCCTGGGCATTCTGCTGACCCACCAGTTGGGCTTGGCCCCGCTCAATGAGGGAGCCGTGGCAGCGGTGGTGCTGGTCATGGGGCTATCGGTCAACAATAGCATTTTGCTATTGGCTGGCCTAAAGGCTTTGCCGTCTCACGACTGGGCGTCGGCTCGGCAAGCGGTGGCTCACAAGTTTCGGCCCATTGGCCTGGCCACCCTGAGTACCGTGGCGGGCCTTTTTCCGATTTTGATCGCAGGACCCGATACCGGCTTTTGGTACAGCCTCGCGGTGTTCACGACAGGGGGCCTGACGGTAGGTACGCTGCTGTTGCTCTTCGTTTGGTGGCCTTTTTGGATGAAGGGCTGCAGCGCAGGTAGGGGATAAAAAACGTGAGCACGGAGTTATGTTGCTGATGCCTTCATCTGCTTCCCGCTCGACGTGAAGGGTTGGCAGGTCTTGGCAAAAGAGAAAAAAAACCTCTTCTGACAAGTCCAGGAAACGGGTTTGGAGCGGAGTGATCATGGCTACGGCCTTTTTTCAGGGATAGGAATTGGCGGGCGAAAGGGGGAAAGCGGTGGGGGGGAATCCCTGAAGCCAGCATGCCCGAGGGCGAGCGAAACATCCAAGGCGGATGAGGCTAGCCCTGACCTCCCGTGTTTTTATACTCAACGTCCTGCGGATTGAGCGTTGGGTGGCGCGCGGATTGCGCAGAAAGATGCTTTGATCTGTGCCATTGGCGAGGTGCGCGCGA
>CAYVAP010000125.1:0-9806 GCA_964449365.1 uncultured Bacteroidia bacterium | reverse complement strand
TCGCCTTGATCTGCGAAAAAATCTGCGACCGCTTACCCATCATTTTCAACTTGACGGAGCACTAGTGCTTCGCATCCGAAATTCGTAATCAGCAATTCGTAATTGAGGGTCCGTAGGATTGTCCCGCAGGTACAACCCTTGAATAAGCTAATATGAGCGGGAGGTAAATGCTGTACCTGACCACCGTATACCCTTATTCTATTCCCTTATACCCCTGACCGTTCATAGGTGAATGCTGCTGGTCAGGATTCTATGCGAATCCCGAATCCCGAATCCCGAATCTCGAATTCCGAATTCCGAATCCCGAATTCCGAATTCTACTCCCCCTCACTTCAGCCTTCCGGGATTTTGCTTCACAAAGTCGGCCCAGCCGCTGCTTTTGGGCTTGTCGCCGGGGGTACTGCCCTGAAAGAAATGGCACACCGCCACGGCCAGGCCATCGGTGGCGTCGAGGAACTTGGGCTCTTCTTCGAAGTGCAGCATTTTGCGCAGCATGCCCGCTACCATCTCCTTGCTGGCCGCGCCATTGCCGGTGACGGCGACCTTCACCTTGCGGGGGGCATATTCGAAGATGGGCAAGTCTTGGGTCAGCGCGGCGGCCATCGCCACCCCCTGTGCGCGGCCCAGCTTGAGCATGGACTGGGCATTTTTGCCGTAAAAGGGCGCTTCCAGGGCTACCTCCTGCGGTTGATAGGTCTCGATCAGGCCGCTGACGCGGCGGTAGATTTTGGCTAGCTTCTCAGGATGACTCACCTCCTGCTTGCCCAGGTGAATGGACCCACAGGCCAGCAGCTTCATGCGCTTGCCTTCGGTCTGGATCAGGCCATAGCCCGTAACCGTGGTGCCAGGATCAATGCCGAGGATGATTCTTGCTGCCATTGTTACTCAAGGTAGAGAGGAATTGGGTGGAAAACTAAGCCATCTGATCGGTGAGGATTCGCCATTTGCAGCGGAAGCCAGTTTCGCAGTTGGTATGGGGATGATTGTTCTGTAAGTTGAAGAGGTTTTCGTTCGACTGATTGAGTCCTTCTTTGATCTTCTGAATTTTACACCTTTATGCTTTTGATGACCTTTACCATACCTATGCGACGCTAT
Organism: uncultured Bacteroidia bacterium; assembly: GCA_964449365.1. Lineage (GTDB taxonomy): Bacteria > Bacteroidota > Bacteroidia > J057 > J057 > CAYVAP01. The sequence goes on along the minus strand of CAYVAP010000125.1, from coordinate 8,711 downwards.
GTTTTGTTGCTGTGGCTGACTCTACCGATGCTGGTCTTTGGCCAGAATGGACAGGCTTTCTGGCAGTCTGTTTCCCATCGCCCTACCCAGGCCCCGCTCAATCCTACCTCGGCCAGCCGGGTGATGACGGCCGATGTGTCGGCGCTGAGGCAATATTTGCACTCGAGTACTGATCCTTCACAGGCGGTAACCCTGGCCTTACCACAAGCCGACGGGAGCTTCGCACGCTTTGAGATCGTGCCCTCCGACATCTTGCCCCCCGACCTGGCGGCTCGCTACCCCATGATCCAGACCTATCAGGGGCAGGGAATCGACGAGCCCACGGCGCGGCTGCGCCTGACCATCGGTTCGCGCGGCATCAATGCTTACCTATGGTCCGAGCAGGGTGATCAAGTGATCGAGCCGTATCAGATCAATACCCCCTCGACCTATCAGGTCTATGCCCTCGATGCCCTCGAGCTGCATCATGAGGGACCGATCTGTGGGGTGGATGCCGATCACCTGCCTGAGCTCACCCGGTACCGAGCTATGCGCACACGCGAAGAGGCCAATCACTCTCCTGCTACCAGAAATGGCTCGGGGGCCGACTTGTACACCTATCGTCTAGCCATCTCGGCCGATTTTCAATACAGCGAAGCGGTATCTAACGGGCCCGCCAATGTGCCAGATGTGCTTTCGGCCATCACGACCATCGTCAATCAGTTGAGTGAAGTGTACGAGCGGGAAGTAGCAGTCAGTTTCAACCTGGTGAGCCAGCAGGATCAATTGATCTTTCTCGACGCGGCCAGCGATCCTTTTACGGTCAATGGCGAGCCCATCGCACAGATCACGGAAAATCCCGCCATCATCGACGGGATCATTGGCATCAATGCTTATGACGTTGGCCATGTGTTTACCCGGCGAAGCTCCAATGGCGGGGTACTGGGAGTGGGCTACTTTCAGGCGGTATGCGCCGAGGGGGTAGGTCAAAACCTTTCCGATCCACACAAAGCCAACGGGGCTTCTGGCAATACCCAGCCCCTCTCGCCCTTTTTCAACTTCTTGGTTTACCACGAGGTGGGGCATCAGTTTGATGCGAATCATGCGTTTGACTACTGCAATCCTGGTGGGCGCGACGGCACGGCAGCCTACGAGCCGGGTAGCGGGAGTACCATCATGAGCTACGCAGGCATTTGCCAGTTCAATTTGCAGAGCCTGGCCGATGCCTACTTCAATTCTGGGAACTACGATCAGGTGTACAATTTTACCCGCAACCTCTCGACCTGCGCGAGCATCACGCAGACGGGCAATAGTGCCCCGAGCGTAGCGCCCACTTTGAGCGGTACCATTTTGCCCATCTCGACGCCGTTTGAGTTGACGGCCATCGGTAGCGACCCCGACGGCGATGCCATCACCTATTGCTGGGAGCAGCACGACCTGGGGCCGGGCAGCCCGCCCAATAGCCCGGTCGGCAATGCGCCGCTGTTTCGCTCCTTTCCCCCTATCAGCCATCCTACCCGGACGTTTCCGCAATTACAAAACTTGATCAACGGAACCACCACCATCGGTGAAGTCCTGCCGACTTATACCCGTGGCATGCGCTTTCGCATCACCGCCAGAGACCAGCGGCTGGGCGGTGGGGGGGTAACCCATAACGAGGCTTTCTTCAACGTGACCGATCAGGCCGGGCCTTTTCAGGTGCTAGCCCCCAACCAAGCGGTGGTGCTCACCGAGGGCGATATCCTCCCCGTAACCTGGGACCCCGCCAACACGCAGGTGGCACCAGTCGACTGCGACTCGGTCATGATTTTACTCTCCTCAGATGGCGGCTTTACCTACCCCGATACCCTGGTGCCGGGTACCCCCAATGATGGCGCACACGACATATTTGTGCCCAATAGCATCGGCCCCGGCCACCGCCTCAAGCTCAGGTCGATCGGCAATGTTTTTTTCGATATCTCGGACCAGAACTTCACCATCGAGGCTGCGGCGTTTCCGGATGTCAACCTGCTTGCCGAGCGCGACACGGTCACGCTTTGTCCCAATAGTCAGACCACGCTACGGCTCTTCACCGCGGGGCAAGGCGGATTTAGCGGTTTGCTCAGCCTGACCAGCAATGCACCTAGTGGCGTTTCGGTCTCCTTTTCGCCGACCACCCCTGTCGCAGGCGACACCGTGCTGGTTACCCTGGTGGGCGGGAGTAGCCTGAGCGCTGCTACCCAAGTGCTGGGCTTTTTGGCTCAGGGAGCTGGCGCCAACGGCTTTACCAATCTCGTCCTCAATACCCTGAGCAGTGTTCCCGAAGTGCCCACCCTCGACGTGGCGGCCACGGGTACATTGGGCTTGTCCTTGACCCCTACGCTTACTTGGCAGCCCACCATCGGTGGGTTGGGGTATCAGCTGCAAGTGGGCACTTCGCCTAGCTTCTCAACCGGTACCCTCATCGTGGACGAAAGCGGACTGTCGCAGTCCTTTTTCGTGGTGGGAACGCCCTTGGTACCCGGTGGGATCTACTATTGGCGTGTACGAGCCGAGACACAATGTGGAGTGAGTGAATACAGTGCCGTAGGAGCCTTCGAAGTCGGCGACTGCAGCTTGTACCCGGCCAGTGACCTCCCTGCGGTCCTTCCTCCCTTTGGTGCGGTGCCGCTGACGGTAAGCTCAACCATTACGGTAAACGACCCTGGCGCGATCAGCGATGTGAATGTGATCGGGTTGCGCGGTACGCACGATGACATCAGCGAATTGACCGTGGCCTTAACCAAGGATGCAGGTCCTGAAATAGTGCTATTCAGCGGAGTCTGTGGGCCCGGTAGTCAGGCGTTCAACCTGAGCCTGGACGACGAAGCCACGCCGGGAAGCCTGCCATGTCCCCCCAACACAGGCGAGGCGTTTCAGCCAGAGGGAGCCCTCAGTACGCTCTATGGCAGCCCCATAGCCGGCGACTATACCCTCACCCTCACTGATTCGGTCAATTTTGGGGGAGGTGAATGGCAAAACTGGAGCCTCGAAATCTGCACCGAGAGCCCTGATCGCCCTGCTATACTGACCGATACCCTCCTGGTGGCCTCCGGGCAGCAGGCTACCGCCGGCAACGATGTGCTTCAGGTTACTGACCCGAGCTTTGGGCCCGGCGATCTGATCCTGACCCTGGTGACCACGCCCAGCACCGGTACCTTGTCGCTATCCGGCACGGCGCTGGTGGCTGGCGACATCTTCACCCAGGCCGACATCGACAACGGCCTGCTGAGCTATGCCCACGATGGCAGCGCCGACAGCGTAGACGCCTTTGTGGTAGGAGCCGAAAATCCCGGCGGTGGATGGTCTGGCCTTGGCACGGTGTCGGTGCGCATCACCTTGCAGGTAGGGTTGGCCGATGGCCCCCTGGCCGCCTTGCGGGTGTTTCCCAATCCGACCCAGGGGCAATTGCGCGTAACCTGGGAGGGCGAGCCGCAACCCTTGCGGGTGAGCCTGTTCAACCTACAAGGACAGGCCCTGCAAGCCCAGAACACGGATCGCGCTAGCCTGAGCCTGGACCTTTCTGGCTACGCTGTTGGCTTGTACCTACTGCGGGTACAAGTCGGCGATCAGCAGCGCAGCCTGCGTGTGATGATCGAATGAGAGTGAGTCCGATGCGTATGTTTTCGCCCCGATTGGCTTTAGCCTCTCGGGGCGAATTCATTTGGCCCACCTTTGCCCACTCAGTCTCCCACTTCCTCCCCCAAATTCCCCCTTTTCTCCACCTCCCGATCAGACGTGGATTCTGACTGTTTGAGCATATTTACCATAAATATTGGTATTTTGAGGAATTTTGAATAAACTTGTTGGTAAGTATGCTAATAGGCTCAGGAATGGCAAATTCCTGCTGCGCGTTGTGGATAAAAAAGTGGGAAGAAGTGGGAAGAAGTGGGAGCTTTTTTCGTTAGATTTACGCAATGGAAGATAAGTAAGCTGGAATGATCGCGCTGATTGGGGAATATGACTGTAAACTGGATGCCAAAGGCCGCTTTTTGGTGCCCGCTGGCCTTCGGAAGCAGTTGCCCGAGGATCAGCAAAACGACTTTGTGATCAACCGCGGCCTGGACCAATGCCTGACATTGTACCCTATCCCAGTGTGGGAGCAGGAACTGAAGCGGCTACAAGCCCGCAATCAGTACGTGAAGAAGAATCGCGCCTTTCTGCGCATGTTTCTCAATGGAGCTACCAAGGTGCAGCTCGACGGCAATGGCCGGGCCCTCATCCCCAAGCGCTTGATGGAGCATGCCAAGCTCGACAAAGAAGTGATCCTGGTGGCGCAGATCGACAAGGTCGAGATTTGGGACAAGGCAGCTTACGATCGGTGGATGGAGGAGCCGGAGTTTGACTTCGAGGAGTTGGCGGAAGAGGTGATGAGCGAGAACAGGGATCAGGGACCAGGGATCAGTGGTCAGTGATCAGTGGTCAGTGGTCAATGAACAGTGGTCAGTGATCAAAGAACAGTGGTCAGTGATCAAAGAACAGTGGTCAGTGGTCAGTGGTCAATGATCAGTGAACAGAGATCAGAGATCAATGATCAGTAGATGGGGATTAGGGTTCATGGGTAATTTTCGACGCTGCGCTTTCATATTGTTCATCGATCATTGTGCTATGAACATTGACTACCACGTACCAGTGCTGTTGGATGAAGCGGTAGCAGGCTTGAATATACAGCCTGATGGGCGCTACGTGGACTGCACCTTTGGTGGAGGTGGCCACAGTCGTGAAATCCTCGCTTGCCTCGATGGCGGGCAGTTGATCGCCTTTGACAAAGACGCCGATGCGAAGGCCAACCTTTGGGAAGACGACCGACTGCTCTTCGTGGCGGAGGATTTCCAGTTCCTTGAACCGGCGCTGCGGCGTCGTGAGTTGAGTCCGGTAGATGGCATTCTGGCCGATCTGGGGATCAGCTCGCATCAAATCGATACGGCCGAGCGAGGCTTTAGCTTTCGCTTCGATGCCCCGCTGGATATGCGTATGAATCGCGAGCAGACCCTAAGTGCAGCCGATTTGCTCAATAGCTATGAGGAAGAAGAGATCGCGCAGGTGCTGCATCGCTTTGGCGAGGTGCCCGGTGCGCGCAAAGCCGCTCGCCTGATCGTGGAGCAGCGACAGCGCAGCCCGCTGCGCAGCACCACCGACCTGGAGATGGCTATCAAGGGGGCCATGCCGCGCAGTCGGCAGGCCAAATACCTGGCCCAAGTCTATCAGGCGCTGCGCATCGCCGTCAACGGCGAGCTAGAGGGCCTCGCCAAGCTGCTGGTCAGCAGCTTGCAGGTGCTCAAGCCCGGCGGTCGCCTAGCCATCATCAGCTACCACTCGCTGGAAGATCGCATGGTCAAGCGCTTCCTCCGCAGTGGCAACTTCACCGGACGAGACGAAAAAAATGCCTATGGCCATTCGCTCAGCCCCTGGAAACTGATTACTCGCAAAGCCATTATGCCCAGCGAAGAAGAAATCGAACGAAACCCCCGCGCCAGGAGTGCGCGCCTAAGAATAGCTGAGACAGTGATCAGTAATCAGTGAACAGTGATCAGTGAACAATGAACAGTGATCAGGGTGAACAGTGATCATGAAAAGTGATCAGGGTGATCGCACATCTTTGATCACCTCGATCACCCTGATCACTCCGATCACCTCGATCACTCCGAACGAAACCGAATCCCGAATTTCTAATCAAAAACATGCGGATCGTCAACCAACATAAAGCCAACAGCCAGGCCCAAGCCCCCAAGGCGAAGGCCAAAGTCGGCTTGTCGGCCCGTAAGGTGAACGATTACCTGCTGTTTTCGGGGTTTTTGGTGCTGATCGGGATGGGCTACATCTGGAATGGCTACCGGGCCGAGCGCTTCATCAAGCAGCGCGAAGACCTGCGTACCGAAGTCAAAAGCCTCAAGTCGCGCTACCTGCTGCGGCAAGCCACCCTCGGCTCTCGCACCCGCCTGAGCCTGATGCGCGACGACCTCGACAGCCTGGGCCTCTATCCCCTGCGCGAGCCCGCCTACAAACTGGTGCGCGGGGTAGAGATGCCCCTCAACCGCCTCGATACGCCCCGCCGCGACCTCAATGCCCGCCGCGCTACGCTACAAGCCATTCGCGACAGCCTCATTTATCTCCGAGATTCCGCCCTACGACACGATACCTGCTTCCGACAAGAGCCCGATCCCGCCTGGTTTCGGGTGAGCAGAAAGTGAAAAGTTGAAGGTGGAAAGTGAAAAGTTAAGAGTGGAAAGTGAAAAGTTGAAGGTGGAAAGCGAAAAGTGAAAAGTTGAAGGTGGAAAGTTAAGAGTGGAAAGTGGAATCAACCCAAACCCCAAAACCCCAAACCCAAAACCCAAAACCCCAAACCCCAAAACCCCAAACCCAAAACCCAAAACCCAAAACCCCAAACCCCCAAACCCAAAACCCAAAACCCACAACCCCACAACCCCAAAACCCAAACCCCCAAAACCCCAAAACCCCAAACCCCAAAATGGCCAAGGTCTCCACCCATATTCTGCGACGCGTCTACGTGCTTTTCGGCCTCTTCGTGCTGATGAGTGCTCTGATCGTGCTACGCGTCCTGGCCTTGCAGTTCAACCAGTCGACTTGGGTACAAAAGCAGATCGCGGAAAAAGTATCTTTCCGCAAGGTGATGGCCGACCGGGGCAACATCCTGGCTGAGGACGGTACCATCATGGCCACTAGTTTACCGTTTTACCGCGTGTCTATGGACCCCACCGTGCTGGACACCACGCAGTGGGAGAACTTTCGGGACTCGCTGTATCAACTCTCGCTCAACTTTGCCCGCTACGTGGAGGCCGAAAGCCCCCGCGACACTACGGTCGACACCCTGGCGGTGTATCGCGCCGTGCGGCAGGCCATGGCCGAGGGCGATCGCCACCTGTTTCTGAGCCGCAAGAAGCTCAATTTCAAAGAGATGGAGCAAGTCCAAACCTGGCCTATCATCAACCGGGGGCGCTTCGAAGGCGGCCTGGTGGTGGAAAAATTCAACAACGAACGCTACTACCCCATGGAAGATCTGGCCCGCATCACGCTGGGTCGCATCGTCGACGATACTGTTGCCATTCGGGGCATCGAATACTCCTTCAACCAGCACCTACGTGGCCGTGATGGCTACCAACTGGTGCGCAAAGTAGTAGGTGGCTCTTTTATGCCGCTCGATCACTATGGCCACGACGGCGCAGTCGACGGCTACGACGTGACCACCACCCTCGACGTGGACATGCAAGAGGTGGTAGAACGCGCCCTAGCCCGCGGCGTCGAGCGCAATTACGCCAAGTATGGTGTGGCCATCCTTATGGAGGTAGGCACGGGCAAGATCAAGGCCATCGCCAACTACCCCGAAACCTACAACCACGCCATTGCTACCAGCACCGAGCCAGGCTCAACCTTCAAGACGGCCTCGGCAGTAGCCCTGATCGAGGATGGCATCGTCACCGGCGACAGCATCATCGACACTGGCGAGGGCAAGATCATGTACGACGACAAGGAGGTAACCGACAACGGCCACGTCTGGGGCAAAATCAGCTTCGAAAAGGTCTTTGCCCATTCCTCCAACGTGGGGGTGTCCAAGACGGTCTTCGAAGCCTACGACAGCCTGCCCGACCGCTACATGCAGCACCTACGAAATTTTGGCTTTTTCAATCTGGCCAACCTCCAGATCGAAGGCGAGCCACAGCCGCGCGTCATCACCCCCGGCGACGACGAATGGACCATTGCCACCCTGCCCTCGCTCTCTTACGGCTACTCGCTGGAAGTCACGCCCCTGCAAATGGCCACCTTTTATAATGGCATCGCTAACTACGGCCAGTTGATGCGACCCTGGCTGGTCAAGGAAGTGCGCAACAACTCCAAGATCGTGGAGCAATACGGCCCGGAGGTGATCAATCCACAGATGTGCTCGCCGCAGACGGCCGAGCAGGTACATCGCCTGATGCGCGCAGTGGTGGAGTATGGCACCGCCGATGACGCCTTTCGGGGCATGCCTTTTTTGGTGGCGGGCAAGACTGGCACGGCTCGCAAGACCAAGATCGGCGTGGGCTACATCCGGAAGTACCGCGCCAGCTTTGGCGGCTTTTTTCCGGCAGATAAGCCGCGCTTCACCCTCTACGTGATGGTAGACGAACCCGACGGGGGCGTCTCTTCCGGTGGGTCGGTGGCTGCGCCCATCTTCCGCGATATCGCCGAGCAGGTATACCGCATGGACCAAGCACTGACCCGACCGCCACAGCGCCCCGACGGTAAACCCGTCGATAAGCCCGAGCCTCGCGCCGTGTATGCCCAAAGTGCACAGGTGATTTTCGAAGCACTGAATATTCCCCGTGGCAGCACCCCGGATGCCGAGTGGCTGCGCGGCGAGTCCAACGGCCATCAGGTCAACTTCGACAATCTGCACCCCGAACCCGACCGCATCCCAGACCTGCGTGGGATGACGGGCCGCGATGCCCTGCGTCTCCTGGAGTCGCTCGGCCTCGACGTTACGATCCAAGGCACCGGACGTGTGCGGCGACAGTCGCTCCTGCCGGGCTACAAATACAGCCCCGATTCGAAGATTACGCTCTTCCTTGGGTAAACAGTTTTTCAGTGAACAGTGAACAGTTTTTCAATGAACAATGAACAATGAACAATGAACAGTGAACAGTGAACAGTTTTTCAGTGAACAGTGAACAGTAAAGAAGAATTCCCATTGACCACTGACCACTGACCACTGACCA
>CAYVAP010000124.1:0-9823 GCA_964449365.1 uncultured Bacteroidia bacterium | reverse complement strand
CATAAGCACCTGAAAGCCATCTTGTTAATCTTGTCCAATCTTGTCCATCTTGTCCAAAAACGAGCGCGCCAAAAGCTCATGTCCAGTAGTATGTGGTTAATTAATTAATTTTAAAGGCAGTAGGGGCATACCATTGGAGCGAAGTGGCTATCCCCGTATTTTCCCTTATTCCCCTATTCCCCTATTCCCCTATTCCCCTATTCCCCTATTCCCTTATTCCCCTATTCCCCATACCTCTACCCATGATCCCCATCTCACCCATCCGTCTGATGCTGATCGCGCTGCTTACGGTCTGCTTGGTCAGTTGTGGTTCTGAGTCCGATCCGGCCTCGGAGGAGGAGACCGCAGAAAGCGGGGCCGACTCGATGGCGTCTCAAGCCGAGGGGCCCGTTGACGATTGTCCCGACGAACTCGAGGTCATCTGCGAAGATGGGCTGGCTTTGGTCCCGCTGGGCGGCTTCGTGGCTGAGGTACAACGGGAGGATCTGGCGGCCGAGCAGGTCCAGGATTCGCTCGAAAGCGGCAATGGCTTCGAATGGATTTCGCGTACCTTGCACTTTGACCAAGGCCGGATCGTGGTGGAGGGTGAGTTTATCGATGACCGATACAGCAATGACACCCTGCTTTCTGAGAGCCGCATCAATCGCGTACGGATAGAGTCTCCCCGGTTTCGCACGGTGCGCGGTATTCGGGTGGGTAGTCCGGTCAGCGCCTTGCTCGCAGCGCATCCAGAAGGCAAATTTCAGGTCGATCCCCTCCCCAGCTACCAGGCTTTTCAGGTGCGGCTGCCCGGTAGCCACATTTATTATCTGGTAGGAGACCTTGAGGGAGAGGCGAGCGAAAAGTCGCTGGCCGAGTATACCTTGGCCACGCTGCCACCTGATGCGCCCATCATCGCCATCGTGGTGATGTGATCGCGATCCCTCAAGTCCTTCTGATGTTAGAATTGCTGAACTTCGGGTAGGGATGCCTCAGTCGAAGGCTGTTTTTCTGCGCATCGTCTGCTGGCTATGCCAGCGTAGCGCTGAGGTTGATGCTTTCTGCAACGTGAATGATGCGTAATAATTTCAGGGTTAATGGCTGTTTGCCCTGCTGAATGGCGCTCATATTGCTAAGGTAATGACAGCAACCGAATAGCAATATGAGATTGAAGGAAACAGCATCTGCGATGCGCATGTGGTGGGAGACCCTCACGCCGGCTTGGCAGGAGGTGTTGAAGGAGCAGCTAGGAAGTGGTGTGCATACCGCATCGATAGATTTAGATCAGTTGGCCTGCTGTATGGAGTTAGACGCTAGTCGGTCGAGCCTAGCCGATCTGACCCCGCTGCGCATGTTGCCGCAGTTGGAAGTGCTCGACCTGAGCTACACTTCGCTACGCTCGCTACGAGGACTGAGTGCCTGCGAGAATTTGCGTGAGCTACACCTGATCAACCTCCCGGAGGTAGATCTGGTAGAAGTGGCCTGCCTCTCTCGGCTGGAAATCTTAGATATATCTTTTCCCGAGCATTTTGAGGCACACAGCCTGGCTCTGCTGGAAGAATTGCCCAACCTGGAGGAGCTCTATTGCAATCATTGTGGCATCGATCAGGTGGTCTCATTTCTTGGTATGAGCCAGCTTCGGGTGCTCTCTGTCAATTTCAATCCCATCCCACGGGAAGAAATCAACGCCTTGCGCGAACTGATGCCTTGCTGTCGGGTGCTGGCTTAGGTCTACCTTAGCCTCGCCTGCAAGCTGCAAGCGAGGCCAGTGTCATGTCCTTCAGTGAGAAGATCAGCCTTCGGGAATTGCTTCGAATTCCGCGTCGCCCCAAAGATCTTCGAGGCGGAAGAAGGCGCGTTTTTCGCGCTGAAAAATGTGGACCACCACATTTACATAGTCAATCAGCACCCATTCACCGGTTTGTAGTCCTTCTTTGTTATGCGGTCGTTCATCGTACTCCTTGGCTAAGTCGATGACCGATTCCGCTAGCGCCTGCACGTGTTTATCCGACGTTCCGGTACACAGCACGAAATAGTCAGTTACTGCTCCATCTACCTTGCGCAGGTCCATGCGAAGGATTTCCTGCCCTTTGATTTCCTGCAGCCCTTCGATTACTACGTCGGAGAGGGCTTTGGCATCCAGTGCGACTCGAGTCATTCAGCGGGATTAGGGTGATTGATTTGAATAAGCGTAAAAAAGTTTGAGAGGTCCCGTGGTTGGCTATTCGTAAGTAAGCAGCGAAAGGTTAGCTTTTGTTCTGGTCTGCTTTACTTCCTTGCATAAATTACGGAAAATTTTGGCAGATGTACCATCTTTGTGAGCCATGATTTCATCTCCAGTTTTTTGCTATGCTCCTAGTTGACGTTCGGCTCTCCTCTTATCAGTATGACTTGCCTCCCGAGCGAATCGCTCAAGCGCCACTGGCAGCGCGCGATCGTGCCCGGCTGCTGCATTATCAGGGCGGTCAGATCGAGCATCGCCGCTTTTTTGAGTTGCCCCGGGTGCTGCCTTCCGATAGCCTGCTCCTGTTCAACGACACCAAGGTGATCCAGGCGCGGCTGCCCTTTCAGCGGGCTACCGGGGCGCAGATCGAGGTACTTCTCCTCAACCCTGTGCAGCCCGTGGCGGTAGAGCAAGCGATGCTGGCGCGGGGGCAGGGCCAATGGCAGTGCGTGATCGGCAACCGCAAACGCTGGAAACCTGGCGAAAAAATCACTCTCTCCCTCACCCATGAGGGCGAGGCGGTAGAAATCCAGGCCGAACTGATCGACCGCGAGCGCAATGTGGTGGCGTTTCACTGGAAGCCTGCCGCTTGGCCCTTCGTGATGATCCTCGGCCTAGCCGGGCAAGTGCCCCTGCCACCCTACCTCAACCGCGAGGCTACTGAAGCCGATCTGCGGCAGTACCAAACCGTTTACGCCCGACAAGAGGGTGCCGTGGCTGCGCCCACCGCTGGCTTGCACTTCACCGATCAGGTACTCGGCGACCTCATCTCGGCGGGCATCGAGCGGGCTTTCGTGACGCTGCACGTCAGCGCGGGTACCTTCCTCCCGGTCAAGACCGACCGGGTGATGGAGCACCCCATGCACGCCGAGCAGATGATCATCGAGCGCAGCAGCCTCGAGCGATTGCTAGCCCATCCGCATGGCCTCATTCCGGTGGGGACCACGTCGCTACGCTGGCTCGAAAGCCTCTACTGGCTGGGGCTGCGCCTGCTGCAAGGAGAAGCTTTGCCGCCCGATCAGGTCTGGACCATCGAAAAGGAATTTCCCTACCAGCACACCCCTGCTGAGCTGCCCAGCAACCAAGCAGCCCTACAAGCGGTGCTCTCCTACCTCGACCAGCATGGGCTGGATCGCACCTTCGGCGACACCCGCCTGTTGATCGTGCCGGGCTATCCCTTTCGCCTCACCCGAGGGCTCATCACCAATTTTCACCTGCCCGCGACTACCCTCATCTTGCTGGTTGCCGCCCTCATCGGCGAAGATTGGCGTCAAGTCTACCAGTCCGCCTTGGCAGAGGGCTATCGCTTTTTGAGCTATGGGGATTCGTCCTTGTTGATTCCTCAGGCTTCACCTGTGTGAAAGGAGCATAGGGGCTATCGGGGGTTTCGGTTTCAACACGGATTGCTTCCCCGACGCCTTACCAGCCCCTTCGTATTGATTCACTCAGTAACAGTCGAAAAATAACCTCCTTTTTTCCATTTTAGGCAAAGAAATACAACTCCCTGTTTATCAAATTTTTACTCTGCGTCTCTGCGCCTCTGCGTGAAACAAAAAGGGGAAGTTATTCTTTGAACCTCCCTAAGGGGCTACAGCGGCCAACGGGTGCCGTTTTTCCCTCAATATGTGTCTCATGCCCCATAGATTTGCTGCTCCCTGGCTGTTTCTGATAGGTATGCTATGGCTCACCCCTGAGCTATGGGCCCAGTGCTGCTCGCCGGGCAATCCCATCGGTGGGGCGGTCAATCCGGGAGCGAATGCGGCAGGGCGAGGCATGCTCATGCTGGGCTATCGCTACGGCTACGCCGGGCGCTACTTTGCGGGTAGCCAGGAGACCGACGCCAATTTCATCACGGCGGGCGACTTCATGCATCTGAGCCTAGCGGGGACTTATGGCCTGAGCCAACGGCTGACCGTGGAGGCCGAAACCGGCTACGTGCTCTACAAGCGGCAGGTGTATGCTCCTGGCATTCGTCCGGCAGAGCTAAGCGGACAAGGGCTGACCGATCTCTATCTGCTGGCGCGGGTAAAGGTGTGGCATGACCCCGTGCGTGGCTGGGAATTGACCCTCGGGCTGGGCCCTAAGCTGCCCCTGGGCAGCTATCGACAAGCGCGCGACGGCGTACGCTTGCCTCGCGACCTGCAACCCAGCACTGGCGCAGTGGAATTGGTGCAGCCGGTCTTTTGGCAAAAGACCTGGCTACCGCAAAAGCTGCGGGCCTTTCTCCTCTCGCGCTTCGAATGGAAAGGCCAAAACCCTGAGGGATATCGCTACGGCCCCTTCTGGGCCTGGTCGATGTTTGGTAGCTACGCCCCGGCGGCCCGCTGGACGGTGGTCGGGCAGATTCGCTATGAGTGGCGAGGGCGTGATACGCGGCCTTTTTCTGGGCAAGGGCTGCCTCGCCTGCCCAATGACCGCGAGCGGGTGCCGCCTACCGGTTCACACAAGCTGTTTGCGAGTCCGCAGGTCGGCTTTCAGCCTACGCCAGAGTGGCAGCTTACCCTGCTGGTCGACTGGCCGCTGTACCAGTATTATCACGAGCAGCAGCTAGCGACCGATCTGTCCCTGTGGCTGAGTGTAGGGCGATGGCTCTGAAAGAAAGCGAGTATGTGGCCTCCTGCTTTTGCAGCAAAAGCGCGTGTTTCCTGATCGGAAACCGATCATTAGGAAATATGCAGGAACCGGTTTTTTTCGAATATTTGGGAGATTGTTTCCATTTTTCGGGAGAAAAGTGATATTTTTACCAATAGCTTTCCCTCATATCGCTGACTAGTGCTTCGCATTCGAAATTCATAATCAGAAATTCGTAATTGAAAGTGCTTCTGGTCAATGTTTTACGCGAATTTCGAATGGTCAATCACTTAATTTCAAAGGCACTAGTCAACGTGGCTCACCATCACATCTGACCCCTAAACGACCTACCGCAATGCCTACCAACTGTATTCCTGCCCTGCTTTTAGCTTGGCTACTAGGAGGATTTTTTTCTGCCTTTGCTCAAATCGAAAGCGCGAAGTATTATCGCTACTCGGCTTCTTACCTGCTGGTGGACAGTCATTTACCTGAACCCTATCGCGCCAAAACCCTTGAGGTCTGGGAAAAAAAGAGTTCACCTAAGGCCAGCCGTTGGGATGTAAACGACATCGAGAGTGGGTACCTAACTGTGCCTACCAGACAGTTGACAGATTCCGCAGTGAAGGCGGCTTTGTTGGAGCGCAAGATCCCCAATGAGCTGGTGGCTTATTGGTGGAGTCAAGATTCCACGGGCAGTTATTCGACCGAGCGGGTGATTCAGCGCGGTCTGGCTACGGCGAGGGTGAAGGAGATGGAAGAAATGGATGACCGGAAGCGAAGCATCAGCGCGGTAGCCGACGACGGCGAAAAGTTGCTGGACAATAGCCTGATCGTCGTTTATGACTTCAGAAACTTCAAGACCTACCAGGAGATTTACGACGAGACCGATCGCCGCAATCGCGAGCGAGCCAATAATAGCAAGGGAAAGATCAAGTTTGAGCCCGTAGAGCGGGTGTATCGCGGGTACAAGGGCGATGTTACGGTACGGATCTATCGGCTGAAGTTCTTGGGAGAGCCCGCTGCCGTGTTTTACAACGACATGTGGGTAGATGCTTCTACCGACGAGGGCAGCCGCGCACAGCGCCTGGCGAAGTTTGAGGCATATCCATTCCCTGTCGAATTGATGACCACGAAGAGCTTTGATATCAGTGGCTCGCAGCGCCGGGATACCGAGTCGAAATCCTCGGGGTCCAATGACGAATTGGTCGATCTGATTTCTAACATCGCCAAGGGGGTGGGTAAGCCCAAGACCATGGATGATTTGTTTGCGGAGATGATCGCCTCAGGCCGAGGCAAAGCCTATGATATGCTGATGGAGCTTACTTTCGTGCGGGCCACCCTGTATGGGACCAAGCCTTTGCAGGCGCGCATTGGTAGCCGCGAAGACCTCAAGATCGATAGCCGCTACTTTGTGTATGCCTACAAACTCAAAGCCAACGGCGATACCGTCAGGCAGCGCAAGGCGGTGATCCGGGCCAAAAAAGTCGCCAACAACAAGCTGGACGCTCAAGGGCGAGTGCGCACGGACGTAGAGCCTTCGGAGTTTTATGCCATCACGGGGGTTGGGATTCAGCCGGGGATGCTGCTGGTTGAGAAGAGAGATCTGGGGCTATTCGTTACGGCGGGCTACGCGTTCTTGGGGGAAACGGCCGGATTTGAGCTGCGCGTGGACTATATGTTTAGCAAGAGTGGCTTTACCAAGCAGCCAGGCTGGTATATTGGGGGCTTTGCCGGCGGAGAGACCTCAGATGAATTTGGCAGCCGAGAGGAGGACGTGAGCTTTGTGCGGCTTGGCGCAGGCTTGCGCAAAGATCACTACCTGACGTCCAACGTGCGCGTGGGCATAGGCCTGGATGGGGGATTACTGACCCTCTCTGATCCCGAGATCGATGATCCTGACAACGAAGGGCTCGACGAGATCGGAAACGCCTACCTTGCGGCCCCCAATGCCGAGCTTGGTATTCACGTTTGGCACAATATACAGCTTGTGGGCTGGGCGCGTTATTTCATCAGATTCAGCGTGGAGCAAGGAGACAACTACGAAGGGCTCCTCAGCGCACAGGATATCCTCGATGACCGTGACGGCCTCAACCTCGGGGCTGGCATCCGAGTCAATTTCTGACGATCATTTATACTACGTGGCGTAAGGATGGTAGCGTTGTAGTACACCATAACTTGTTGATAACAAGGCCATTCAATCAATCAACCACTCTACCATTCAACCACTTTGAAGGATAGCAGCGACGTACCCAAGTTGCTACTGATACGCTCAACGACTCTTTCATCTGTCATTCCAACACCGCTAAACTTATCCTGAAATCATGACTCGTTTTCTGCTTCTTTCTCTGACGATGGCCCTGCTGCTCATCTCTGGTTGCAGCAAGTACCAAAAGCGCAGCAGCGTCTACTACGACTACGAAACTGAATGCCTCGGCACAGGCAATCAGGGTACCACCCTGATGCGGGTGTATAGTTACGCCAAGAAGGTGCCCAAAGCCCAAGAGCTAGCCAAAAAGCACGCCGTCCACGCTGTGATTTTCAAAGGGGTCCCCAACGGAAGCAAGGGCTGCATCGACAAAGGCTTGGCTTTCAACGACCCCAACACCGAAACTAAGCATAGCGATTATTTCAGCACCTTCTTCAGCGACAACGGAGAGTACCTCAACTTCGTCTCGATCAGCAGCCGCGAAACCACCACCCCTATAGAGGTGCGTGGCCGCTACAAAGTCGGCGTAGATGTCGTGGTACAACACGAATCTCTGCGTCGTAAGCTAGAGCGCGACGAAATCATCCGGGGCCTCTCTTCTGGCTTCTAAGCAACGCTCCATTTAGTCCCAATTCCTTCGCACCCAATCAGCTTGATAATGAAAAAACTGATCTTTCTCCTCGGGTTATGGTGGCTAGCCTTGGCTCCCCAGGCATGGGGACAAGCCAAAAAGCCCACTCTGATGGTCATGCCTGCCGATGTGTACTGCAATCGTCATGGCTATACCATGACCTTCGAAAACCAAGGCATGACCCAGACCCTGCCCGACTATACCAAGGCGCTTCAAAATGACAGCGACCTGCGCCTGGTGATCAATAAGATTGCCGAAATGATGGTCGAGCGGGGCTTTCCCCTGAAATCTCTGGAAGGAGAGCTACGACGTATCCAGACGGAATCGGCCGAGCTAAGCATGATGTCAGGGCGCAGTGGGGCCGGCATCAGCGAAAGCCCCATTGACGTCCTCAAGCGCAACGCCAAGGCCGACATCATCATGTACATCGACTTTGAGGTCAAATCCCAAGGCCCCAAAAAGTACATGGTCTTCAACCTCAACGGCCAGGATGCCTACTCCAGCAAAGACGTGGCCCTCGCCGTGGGTACGGGCGAGCCTTCGCTCTCTTCTGCCCCCGAGGTCTTGATGGAAGAGGCCGTGCTCTCTTACATCGACAACTTCAACACCCAACTGCAAGCTCACTTCGACGATCTCTTCGCCAAAGGCCGCGAGGTGCGGGTGCGCATCCAAATGTGGGACTCTGCCCCGATCGATCTCTATGAAGAGTACCAGTACGAAGGAGATTACGTAGAGCTCTCGACCTTTATCGATGACTGGATGTATGAAAATACCCAGGAGGGTCGCTACAGCTTTAGCGACGGTACGGAGAATTTTGTTCTCTTCGAGCAAGTGCGTATTCCCCTCTACAACGAGCGAGATCAACCCATAGACACCCGCCGCTTCGTGATGGAGCTGCGCAAGACCTTGCGACGGGAGCCCTTCTCCCTCGACAGCCGGGTGTATACCCGCGGCTTGGGCGAGGCTTGGTTAATCATTGGCGAAAAATAATCCTTTCAACCCCATGCAATATTTCATCGCTCTTGGCCTGATGGCCCTCAGCCTGATCGGGCTGAGCCCGGCCCAAAATGTAGAGGGAAGCATGGATGACCGCGATCGCATCGCCGTCACCCCTGTGCTACCCAGGCAGGCAGAAAACATCTCTGCCACCATCGAGCAAAACCTCTTCAACCGACTCCAGCGGGTCGCTACCTTGGAGGGAATCGGAGCTTCCTCCCAGAGCTCTCGCTTCCTGATGGTGACCGACCTCGACGTGATCACCAAAGACGTAACCCCTACCGCGCCACCCATGGTGTCGATGCAGATCGATCTGAGCCTGACCATCATGGACTTCGAGACCAGCAACACCTTCAGCTCGGTGGTCGTGCCACTCAAAGGGGTCGGGCGCACGGAGACCAAAGCCATGATGCAGGCCCTCAAGGGCTTGAGTAGCGACAATCAGGATATTCGCTCTTTCCTCGCCGTGGGCAAGCGCAAGATCCTCGAATACTACAATTCGCAGTGCGACTTCATCATCGAGCGGGCTCGAACCCTGGCCGCCAATCAGGAATTCGAACGATCCCTGCATCAATTGATGAGCGTACCCGAGGTATCCCGCGATTGCTACTTTCGGGCGCTGGATGAATCGAAAGTGGTATTCGATCAGTATCAGGACTTCCTCTGCGATCAAAATCTTCAGAAAGCCCGCGCCGTTTGGGCGGCCAACCCCAATGCTCGCGGTGCCAACGCGGTGGCTCCTTACCTAGCCGACATTCAGCCTAGCGCAGCCTGCTACGAAGAGGCCCAAGGGCTGGTACAGCAAATCAGTAGCAAGGTGCTCCAAGATGAGCAGCGCGACTGGGACTTCAAGATGAAGGTGTGGGATGATCAGGTAGACCTGCGCGAGCAAGAAATCGAAGCCACCCGGCAGATCGGGGTTGCCTATGGCAGCAACCAACCCAATCAGGTCATCAACCTGGTGGGTAGTCCCTATCGCCGCTTCAACTTCTGATCATTTGAGGGCGCTTTCACCTGTATGAACGGTCAGGGGGATAAGGGTATAAGGTGATCAGGTATATGAACGGTCAGGGGTATAAGGGCATAAGGCGGCCAGGCACAGCGTTTACCTTCCGTTCCTCTTGGCTCACTCAGGAGTTGCACCTGCGGGGCAATCCTTTCAACTCTGAACTCACCTATATGAACGGCTAGGGGTATAAGGGAATAAGGTATAAGG
>CAYVAP010000123.1:0-9912 GCA_964449365.1 uncultured Bacteroidia bacterium | reverse complement strand
AAGTATAATCCTCGAAATCCCAGTCATTTCTCAGAAAAGCGTTCTTATCTGAAAAAGCCCTTACAAGAAATCGTTGAGCAAACGAATCGACAGTCAGTCTTTATCACCGACTTTGAGCGGGTACCCGACCCCAATCAATTACCTAAAGTACAGATTTACGATGGTAAGGCGATCCGTACCAATATCGACTTTTCGCCTTGGGCGACCAAGGAGTTCGAAAGGTGGCTGAACCAAGGAGGAGCCATCGACATATTTGCCCACCCTTTCCAAGAGCCCAATCAGCAGGAGCAGCGTTACCTGTATTTTTTGGTTTTTACGCCACCCGCTCTGGTCGGCAAAGAGGATCCTACGAGCATCTTTTATCGGATGAAAGAAGCAGGCTACACGGCTGGTAAAGGGTCAGTAGCCTGGCTGGGATTTTCTCGCGGAAGATTCAGGGGAGAAAGGAGCTATGAGCCTAAAGAGTCCGGCGGTATCAACCGTGGATTGGCGCCTAGCTTGGTGGCATACGGGGATAACTGGGACTACTATCAGATGAATTTCGCGGATTTGCTTTATTTAAAAGAATACATGACCGGGGTTGAGTCAGAAGAGATGGATACGGCCTTTTTTAGTGGGATTGAAATCAAGGGATATAAAAGTTCCTTTGGCGTGCCGGAAGTTAGTCTCAGGGGAGGGGTAGCCACGGCCGACTACCGCTTGTTTTTGGATTCATACTATATGGATTCTTTGAGTGTGCATTCTTTTTCAAGCCTGCCTGAGGCAGCCGGTATTTTTTCTTTATCTGTCAAAGAGGGAAAAGTAGCTTTAAGCCTGGATTCGGACTACCTGGGTATGGAAACCTCTTGTGAGCTGTACTGCCTTGAGATTTGGCTGGAGGACGCTCCACTAGAAATGGATGAGGGAAAAATGCAGCGCTATCTTCAGTGGACAGATCGCCGTGGTGCAGATGACTTGAGGGTGGGGTCTCTTTACGAGAGCATGCGAGAGGCTATGCGTAGGCAGACGTTTACACCTCAGCGCATTCATACCCTTTACTTTGAATTGATCAACTAATCTGTAACTTCACTTCACCCTCCCCAACATGAATGGCATCTCTTTCCCCTGGGACCTGGTGGTCAAGAACCAGCGCATCTTCGAAAAGCTCAACAATGAGACTTATCTCATCACGGGCATGCTGCTGGTCTTTTCTTTGCTCATGACCTACTTGGTCGTGACCTATATGATCAGCAATCAGCCGCGCAACGTAGACTTTACCCAGCGGAAAATCGCAGCGTTGCTCATTGGATTGGGAGTTGTGCTATTTCTAGTTTTTTACAATTGGCTGGTGGTAAGCCCTTATATCAAAGTTCCTCTGTTTTATGCTAAATTCATTGCCCTAGCGTCCTTCGGGACCGTATGGCAATGTGTATTGATTTACTTGTTACTCTATACGCTGATTTTGTTTGTACTGGCAAAGGCTTTGCCCAATAAGCCCATCAACACCCTTTTTGCCAGAAGGAATAAATAGCTACGCTTAACCTACGATAACTTTCCTCCCCAAACTTCTGATTAACAGCATGGGTAACTACATCATTGGCATCGGTGGTACGGGCATGCGTTGCCTGGAATCATTCATACACCTTTGTGCCGCTGGCATGATGGATCAAGAGGAAATCAACCTCCTCTTGTTGGACACGGACTTCAACAACGGCAACAAAAGCCGCACCCGCGACCTGATTGATACCTACATTAGCTTGCGAAACGTAGCGCCGAATCGCGATGAGCCCGAGTGCGCCAATGCCGTCCCTGAATCGTTGTTTTCGGCCAAGCTCAACCTCTATGAGTTTTATCCTCACTACCAAGGCAGCAGCAGTACCTTCACCAAAATATGCGATTACGATGGAAATGTGCCCATCGAGACGCGTCGCAGCAACGATGATCTAGCAGGCCTGTTCTTTGACGACAATACCAGAAATTTTGACCTGGAACACGGCTACCGTGCTCAAACTCACATTGGCTCGTACCTGATGTTTCACGAAATTGTGAACCACATACGCCGGGTCAAAAGTGGAGCTGAAGAGAAAAAAGACCGAGGGCTTTACAGCTTTTTGGAAAAGCTCACCTCCGATCAGGATGGGAAAGTCTTCATTCTAGGGTCTATTTTTGGCGGTACGGGTGCTTCCTCTATCCCCATCATTCCGCGTGCTTTACAGGCCGCGAGCATCGAATTGGGAGCGGGAGTCGCGCTCAGTGTCATTAAGTTTGGCACCACCCTGCTTAGCAACTACTTCTCGTTTCCCTCACCTGGCGATGCCCAGGAGCAGCGCGACCGCGTCGTGGCCAATGCACAGCGCTTTGCGCTCAATAGCCAAGCGGCGCTCATGTTTTACGAAGGAGATCGTACCGTGCAGGATACTTATCAGCGCCTGTACTTGCTAGGATGGCCGGATTCCGCCCACGACTATGGCAAGGAGCAAACCGGCAGCGAAACCCTGACTGGCGGTAAAAGCCAGACCAACAGCAGCCACGTGATCGAGTTAATGGCCGCCTTTGCGGCCCATGATTTTTTCAGGCAGGCGAAGGCGGGCAAGGTTGAGGAAACCGATCACCAGTGGTTTTATCGATCAGTGGCGCAACAAAACGGAGCCTTTCAGTATGAGTTTGCCGACTTTGCTGGTGAAGATGCGGCGGGGACTTTCAAGCAAAAGCTGACCGCTCTCTTTGGCCTGGCCCTTATGGTACAAAATGACTTTGACGGGAGTTCTGAAGCGTTGTACCAAAGTTTATATAGAGGTGACGCCCAAAAGCTCATGGATGAACACCTGGGGGGCAGTGGAGCTATTTCGCCCGAAGCTTTTAAGTTGCTGGATAAGTATCTGGCAGCTTTTGCCTATCAGCAAAAGGGCGAATATGCCCCTGGCTATCTCATGCAACTGCAACAATCCTCCAAACAGGCTGATTTTCTTTTCAACAGTGATGCTTACGCCAGTGATCCCAAAGCGCTGAAGAAGTTTGGGTGGGGCAAAATTCCCAAATCACCTGAGGAGTGGGCGAAGAAGAAAAAATTCACCCTCGGCAAAGGTTATTTCGACCCCTTCTCCCGGATTTTCAAGGAAAGTGAAGCCGTACGCCCCTACGCCGCGCTACCTACCCCCATGGATAAGTTCATCAACTGGAATTATCGCAGCATGAAAGCGCTGTTTTTCCCTTCCGAATAATTCCCTCCTTGACCACCGTTCGTTAACCTCCCCGATACGTTTCTATCATGGCTAATACCCCATTCATCATCAAAGGGAATCCCATTGACCCTAAAAATCCTTATCAGTGGAACGAGTTTGATCAGCAAGGCAACTTCATCCGGTCGATCGACACCCCAGACATCGATCAGGAAACCGATGGGCTAAACAAGGTCATTTCAGGGATACCCAGCCCCTTTGGTCGGCTGCTGATGTTTCGCTACGCGCTGGAGCAAGGTGCGTCCCAAGATGGCAAGCAGGAAAAGACTGGATTGGCGGCGTTTTATGATCAAATTTTGATGGATTGGCGAGCGCTGATTGCTACCCTTGCGATTTTTGGCGAAAAAATCAGCGTACAGAAGGTCCCTCTGACCCATTCGGTGGACAAAGAGGATCCTTATTTCAACCCCTATGAGTTAAGGGCTGGTTTAGGGACCCTGCTGTTCGAAGACCAGGACCTATGGTGCGACCTCGCGAGTGCGCCCGAAGCAGGGTCGGATAAGGCGAGGCCATTTATCCAATTGATCTATTACCAGGAGAAGCGGGATGAAGAAAAAGTGTTGATTGGAGGTACCAGCCCCTTTTCCCTGGTGTTCACCCCCCCTCGTGTGCGATGGACCGACGGTTCGCATTCTCATTTCTACAACCGCAACACCAGGCGGTGGATGGATCCCTTGAAGATGAACCTGACGGCTGAGGAACTGCAAAAAATCTACGACACGGTCTCGCACATGCTCCTGAACCTAGGGGCCTTTTTCGAAAAAATCAATCATCAGCGCGCTGGTACCGATCGCATCATCCGCAAGAGCTCCCTTGATCAACATCTCAAGCAATATCTGCAGGGACTAGAGCGATGCGCTAGCCGTCAGCGTACCGAGCTCAACAAGTACAACATCTTTACCAGCAAAGTACGGTTTGCCTCTCCCTTCAGCGAGGTGTTCAACGCTGAGTCTAAGCTGTATTTCAGTTACCATGACGGTATCTTTTACCGTCAACAGGGTGGCCAGACGGATTACGTGGCGGTCAATCCTTCGGAGTTTCTGGCTACTTCCTCTACCTTGGTAGAAATCACCTTTGGTGAAGAAGAGTCAGTAGACCGGTGCGCGTCTTATCTGCTAACGTGCGAGGACACCTATTTTGCCTTGCCTCTCTCGGAGCTTGGGGTCTGTATTTTCGAGCAAGAACTGAATAGCCTGTTGGCAGGCAAGCGGAATGACCAGGACGACCACTTTTTATCCGCCTCCCGTACCGACGAGGGCATCCGGGTGAGCCTTAGGATCAAGTTCAACATCAACGATCCCGATCGGCCAGGCGACACCGACTTCACCGAAATTACCCGGGTCTACCATACTTCTTCCGCTAGTCGCATGTCCCACCAAAAGATATGCGTCTGGCCCGATTTCGTATCGGCTGCCTGGCAAAAGTATTACCTCTACTCGGACTTGCCCCATCAGGATGCGAAGAGCTCGGTTACGGCCACGCCCCTCATCAGCCGCATCTCTGAGGCGGGACTCTCTCTCCTGCGCAAAAACCAGGACGCGCCCTCCTCGTTTCAGCTCAAAAAAGACATCGCCAAGATCAGCGATGATACCGCGCCAGCAGAGACGCCTACCTTGATCCTCAAGACGCCGGCTGGGGCGCGCGTGCCCTATGAGATTTTTGAATCGGCCCTGCCCTTCAAAGGGGTAGAGCTACAGTATGGCATAGGGGAAAACACCCAGGTCGTGGGTTACTTGCTGGCCAGGGCGCTGCCCAACGCAGCGGAATCCATCACCTCGCTCAACGTGATGACGGGCGTAGGCGAAAGCCTTAGGGAGGCTACGGTCGGGATGGACTTCGGCAGTAACAATACTGCCTTCAGCTACTACATCAATAAAAAGGAGCTGAAGCTGATCAAGATCACCAATCGTCGCCGCTGTCTGATGGGTAGCGACCGAGTGCCTGGTAAAGTCTCCCACATACCTGCTGGGATTGCCGAGCTGTTTTTCTTTCAGAAAGAGCCCATCCTAGGCCAGGTCAAGTCCATGTTGGTGGCCCACAACGAAGATCGTATGCTGCGCCCCAACGAAGATCGCAAGCGAGCTACCCGCGCTGGCTTGCCATTGTTCGAAAACAACATTCCGGTAACCGGTAAGCCCACCACCAACGCCAGCACCAACTATCGCCTGGCTATGGGGCAGGAGGAAGAGGCTCGCCTGAAATACAACATGAAATGGGACCTGGACCAGCGCGAAAATCATTACAAGGAAGCCTTCCTCAAAACCCTTTGGCTCCACATCCTGGCTGAACTTTACACCGAAGGGTACTACCCGAATGAATTGGCCTGGGCGGTGCCGGGTGCGATGTCCAATTCTATCCAGGGGAATTACCGCATCTTATGGAACAGCGTAGTAACCGACCCTGAGCTACACCCGGTGGTGGTGGACATGCCAACCACCACGGTTATAGAGCCCATTTCTGAAGGGGAAGCGGTAGCTCGCTATGCCCTAAACGCAAATATCGATGGGCAGCCAGGAGGCGGACTTACCGTCTCGGAAGGTGGCCTGGTGATTGGTCTCGACGTAGGCGGTAGCACCACGGACATCCTGATTGCTACCAAAGGAAATGATGCAGAAGATGCTGCGTTTGCGCTAATCAAAGAAGGATCGGTATTGCTATCTGCTTCGGCCATTGCCAAAGCGGCCATGCGCTCCAGCAATATCCAAAGTGTCATCCGCAGTTTTGTTAAAAACCATGGCGCTTTCGTAAAGCAGTATGGCATCGACCAGCTCGACGAAGAGACCACTGAGTTTCACCTCAACGCGCTTTTTGATCGGCTGGATGCGCAGCAACTCAAGCAGCTTTACACCCACTTCTACCAAGAGAACAGCAAAGGAATTTTTGCCGTGGCCGCCTACGTGACCGGGGCCGTGCTCTTTTACGTAGGGCAGATGGTGGCTCACGTCATTGAAGAGCAGGGCATCCAGGCCAACCGCTTTGCTATCGGGGTCTATGGCAAAGGAGGCAATATCTTCAACTGGCTGCCTGCGGTCACGGGCGAGGCTGCCAAGGACTATTATCAGCAGTGCTTCCTGGCGGGTTTGAACCCCGAGGGCAGGGTGGCAGCCCTTGGCGCGCAAGGAGCCCCGGATGCAAGTACCGAAGATCACCTGCATGCAGATACCATTCGCTTTTACCAGGAAGCGAAATTCACGTTTGCGGCCACTACGAAGTTCGAAGCGCACCGCGAACACAACAAAAGCGAAGTGGCCTATGGCCTCAGTACGCCCTCTAAATTACATAAAGGGGAAAAAGATAGATTGATCCCTGAAATACTGGGCGAGCGTGGCTACCAAGTGCTGAACGAAGCGGGGCAAACAGAGGATATTTCCCCCCTGAGCCCCATGCAAGCCGAGTATTTGAACGCTCTCGGCAAAAAGGGATTCAAAGTACCTACGGAGTTTGCCGAGCTAAAGCGTTTTGTGGCAGTCTACGCCAAGTTTGTCAAAGATTGGGAACTGGCTGATTATAAGACCTTGATGCAAGGCGTGGAGGCGTTGCCCCTGGACTATTTCACCGGCTACGTAACCACCCTGCCCCAGTACAAGGCAGCCAGGGATGGTGGCGAATTCGATTTCAGCGCATCCATGTTTGTGCTGGAGGCCATGTGCCTCATGGATCAAATCTTGCTGCCTTCGCTGTTCAAAGACTGACGGATCGTAACTACCGTGCGCTTGGGGCAGGGGCCAAACGCCTGGTTCACCCTTCAGCAAGCTCATTTCCCTCACTAACCAAGCAACCTACTCTCATTCTGCCATCCATGTCCAAGGAGAATGTGCTACATCTGTATCTTTCCAGCACCTACCTGGAAGCCTTCGTGGAAAGTGAGCCATCTGCCAAATTGCTTTCCTACGAGGATACTGATGCCAGCCTCTTTCGTCATTGGCAAACTCGCACCATTAAGGAGATCCAGCGTTTCTTTCGTACCTCTCGGCCCCCGCAGGGCGGCTACACCCAAGTAAAACTGATTTTCCCCGACCGCGATAGCCTCGCCGAATCCTTGCGAACGGAAATCAGGAACGTGATCCGGGAGTTCGTCTCTCAGGTAGAAGTAGACTTCCTGCAAGATCTTATTCTCAGGCTCCCGGAGTTTCAGGACGTGTCGAGTACCAGCTTTCTACTCATCCACACTTGGGGCGAAGGCCTGTCTTTCAGATACATCGAGTATAAGGCGGAGGGGTGGCAGATGGCGCACGCCTACCAGGCCACGCTGGCCGGGACCCCTCTGTCGCTCCTAAAGCAAGCCGTGGTAAAGGAGCGGGAAAAACAGCGAAACATCCTGCTCTACCCTAAGCTGGACCTGGAAGACCGAAACTTCACCAGCGACCTCGAGGCCATCTTGAAAGCTCCAGCCCGAGATATCAAGGAGGAATTATCCATCAAAGGGCGCTCAGAAAGTGGCGAGGAGGGAGTCAATTCTTTCAAGGTGCATTTCGCGCTCACCGATGTGGAGTTTCCCGATATTTTCTTTGCCAGCCCAGAGTTTAGCTCAGCCATCAAGGGTATTTTGAAGCGGCATCAGGGGGAGTGGCCTCCTACCTATGTCCTGGGAGACTTTTTCAAACCTGAGTTGGTGCGAGAGGCTTTCATCAGATTGATCAGGCGGGAGGGTTCCAAAGTGTCGCGGGAGAGCCTTCACCTACTCAGAGCCAGCAGCCAAGAGGCTTTCGATCTCTACCGGACCCGCCATCAGCAGGCAGGGCAAGAGCAGCAGGCTTGGGAAGAAGCTTTGGCGGCAGGCGATATTTCCGCCTACCAGGTATTCATCGACCGCTTTCCGCAGAGCCCACGTGCGCTGGAAGCCCAGCGAAAGATAGCAGCCATCGAGCAGCAGGAAGCCCAGCAGCGAGCGCGCGACCAAGAAGCTGCCGTACAGCAAGAGTGGAAAGCCGCCGCGGCCAAGGATACCTTAGCTGCTTATCGACAGTTTGCCCGAAAACATCCCCAGCATCCCCTAGTCCAGAAGGCTGAGCAGCGCATCAAATCTCTGCAAGCCGAGCAGCGCTCTGCTGCCGAGCGCCTTCTATCTGAGAACGGGTCTGACTCCCACGGTGAGGAAATCGTCGACCCACTTCCTCTGTCCTCTCTCTCCCGCTACAAAAGACCGATCTTGATCCTAGCCTTGCTGATTTTCATCAGCGGCAGCGTCTTACTTGCCTTTCAGTACCTGCCTACGAAGAAAAATGATCGTCCATCGGCCAGCCAAGGTATCGCAGGCACCTACCAGGGGGAGTACCTAGGCCGAGTGAGGCGCCTCGAAATCAAGGCCACCAACCAGCCCGACCGCTATCGATACTCCCTCATTCCCGAGGGAGCCAGACATCGCAATCAGTCCCTTACCTTAGACTCATCACGAGGTAGCGTGAGATTAGAGTCGCTGGGAGAAGGGAAAATATATGAGAAAACCGGTTTTATCCACCTCGAATCTGCTGAAGATCAGACCTGGCACTTCCGTAAATAAATCCTCAATATGTCCTGTGTTTCCAACTCCCTACCACTACCTTTAGGTCACTTGCTGCTCAGCCTGCTGCTGAGCCTTTTTTTCCTCGCTGCCTGCAGCTCCGAAGAAGAAGAGCAGCAGCAGCTACAGCTCCGACAAAGACTAGAGGCGCTTTCTGCCGCGAAAGAACAAGATGAAAGATTGCTGACAGAATTGATCCAGGAGCTCGATGGCATCAATTCTTACGTAGACTCCCTTGACCTGCTCACTGGAGAAGACGACGTCGACCGACTCGATGCTTTGGGGAAAGTTCAGCTCTTGGACAGCTTGATCCAGGCCAAAAACAAAACTGTAGACAGCCTCTCGGCTCAGTTAGATCGGAATGATCCACTCTTGAAGAGAGAGCTAAACCGCTACCGTCAGCAGGCCCAAACCTACCAGAACGACCTGGACAACCTCGCAGCCCGACTAGAAGAGAGCGAAGCAGAACGCGTCAGCCTCCAGCAAACCGTGAGAGAGCAGCTCGCGACCATACGCAGCCAAGACCAGCAGCTTTCTTCCCTGGAAGCAGAGAAAAAGGCCATTATGGTCGAGGTGGAAAAAGCCAGGCAGGAGCAAAAAAAGTTACAACAAGAGAACGAAATGCTGGAAGCTAAGAGGGCAAAGCGCAGAGAGTCGGTAGCTTCTACCTATTATCAAAGTGGACGAGATATGTATGAAGTGGCAGAAAAGATGAATAAGCTCTTCAACGGAAAGAAGAAGAGAGAGCTTACCCTACAAGCGCACGAACTGCTGAGGGAAGCGGCTAAGCTAGGCAACCTGAATGCCAAGCGGTTGGCTTTCGACATCAAACAGCAGTACCCCAAATACTTCGAATAACGCCGTACTCCTGTACCTCATCGATCAATTTAGACAGGATTTTCAGGATTTACAGGATCATAGCCACCTGGAAGCCATTCCGTTAATCTTGTTTCTCTTGTTCCTTCTTGTTTCTCTTGTCCCTTCCGTCCAAAGCCGCGCGCGCCGAGGCTCATTACACAGGATTCACAGGATCATAGCCACCTGAAAGCCATTCCGTTAATCTTGTCCCTCTTGTTTCTCTTGTTCCTTCTTGTTTCTCTTGTCCATTCCGTCCGAAGCCGCGCGCGCCGAGGCTCATTAGACAGGATTCACAGGATCATAGCCACCTGAAAGCCATTCCGTTAATCTTGTTTC
>CAYVAP010000122.1:0-9922 GCA_964449365.1 uncultured Bacteroidia bacterium | reverse complement strand
AGCTGAGGCTGATCTCGGGCAACTGCTCGGTTAGCACTTCGTCGAAGGTGCCATCCTGCTGGTTGAGGTAGAGGTAGTCGCGCTCGAAGAAGTCGTTGGACACGTAGATGTCTAACCAGCCATCGCGATCGACATCGCCGATGGTCACGCCTAGGCCGAAGCCGATGGCCGAGCTGTAGATGCCCGCCTGCTCACTGACGTCGGTGAAATGATCACCGTCGTGGCGGTAGAGGCGGTTGCCACCCAAGGTATCGGGCATTTCGCGTTGGTCTTTGACCAGGTCATAGCCGCCTACTGATCGCAGCGAATTGTTGAGCAGATAGCAGTCGAGGTCGCCGTCGCGGTCGTAGTCGAAAAACGCCGCGTGGGTGGAGAGGCCCAGGTCGTTGAGGCCCCACTGCGCGGCTTGCTCGGTGAACGTCACCACTCCGTCGGCATCGGGGTTGGCGTCGTTAATGAAAAGTTCGTTGTAGCGGTTGTCGCCCTCGGGGCTACCCGATTTGCAGACGTATATATCTAGCCAGCCGTCGCCGTTGACGTCGGCGAGACTCACCCCACTCGACCACACGTCGGAACAGGCCACACCCGCCTGGGCGGTGATGTCCTCGAAGCGAAAATTGTCTCGGTTGAGGTAAAGACGATTTTCGACTTGGTTGCCACAAAAGTATAAGTCGATCAGGCCATCGCGGTTTACGTCGCCTAGCCCCACGCCGCCTCCGTTGTAGAAATTGCGGAAGGTGTAGGGATTGAAAGCCTCGGTATATTGCAGGTCGTTGCGAAAATCGACGGCCGTATAGCCGACGGGCAGGTCGGTGAATAGCCGCTCGGCGAGCGGCAGGCGCTCGGGCAAATCCAATCCACCACAGCCCCAGACCAGCCACAGCGACAACAGGCCCCAGATGAGACGACGCATGTGTATCCTTTCGAAGGCGGAAAAAAAGGCAAGTGACCAGCCTGGCCACTTGCCGTTTAAGCGTAGGTGAGCGTTCGGAGTTCAGCGTTTGTAGCTCAAAGTTTAGGAGAACTACGAACTGTAAACCGTGAGCTTCCCGTCAACTCAATAGCCAGGATTCTGGACCAGATTCGAGTTGGCCTGCAACTGGTTTTGTGGAATGGGGAAGAGCTGCAAGCTTGGATCTGGCGTCTCGTCTTTGAAATCCCAAGAGTCGTCGTATGCGTCGAAGCGGATTAGATCTTGGCGGCGCCAGCCTTCGTAGAAGAGCTCACGGCCACGCTCGGCCAGGAGATTCTCATCGTTCAGCTCGCTAAATTCACTTACCCCAGCGCGAGCACGCACCTGATTGACCAGCGATAAAGCCTCCGACAGATCGGTGCCTTGACGATAAAGCGCTTCAGACTTGGTCATTAGCATATCCGCGTAGCGTAGCACGGGAAAATCGTTGGGCAGGTGCTGAGTAGCTCCGTTGGGGATACGGTACTTGAAAATCCGCGCACCAGCCTGACGAAAGCAGTTGGGTGCTTGCTGGTTGATTTCAGGGGTAAAGGTGATGGGCAGCCCGTCAGGGTCGCCGTCATCTTGGGTATCTTCCAGGCGCTCGCCAGTCGCGGTGAACTGCGGACCGGCCAGGAAATTTCCATTGACCCCAGCGTTACCAAACTCACCTTTGCGCAGATCTTCGTTTTCATACGAGTTATAAAACTCTTGCAGCGAGCAGTAGCCGTTCCAGGGCTGCTCCTGCATGTTGAAAGTCTGCTGACTCTGGTAGTGCAAGGTCATCTGCCCCAGGTTGAAGCCTTGACCAAATTGCTCATCGTAAGGGATCGCGAAGATGGTCTCGACGTTACCGGGGCCGTTGTTGGGGCCAAAGTTGGCAAAGTAGTCGCTTTCTAGGGCAAAAAGACCTGAATTGATTACTTCATCGGCGACTGCTACAGCATCGGCATAGCGCTCGGTACCAGTGTATACTTCGGCGTTGAGATAGAGCTTAGCCAGTAGGGCCTGCACTACGTAGTAAGTCATACGACCATAGGTGGCCACTGACTTTTCGCGTGGCAGCAGCGAGGCAGCATCTAGTAGTTCTTGCTCAACAAAGTTGAACACTTCAGTCCGCGAACTAGTCGCGGGGTTGGGATCAGCGTCGGCAAAGCCGGTTACGATAGGCACATTGCCGTAGGCATCCAGCAACCAGAAATAATAAAGGGCGCGTAGGGCGCTTAGCTCCGCCACGAATGCGTCGGCCAGCTCTGGCTCCAGTACGCCATCTTCCCTGATGGTCTCCAACTGCGCGATAAGGCGGTTGCAGTTGGCTACACCACCGTAGAGGAAATTCCAGCCGTTGTTGACCGCCTGCTCAGTGGGCAGGTACTCGTGGTCATGTACGCGTATCCATTGACCACCGTCAAACCAGTCAGATCCACGCTGCGGGATCATCACCTCGTCGGTCGAAATCTCTTGCAGCGAGAAGTACGAATTGTGGTTCATCAGCGGGTACAGGCTGGTGTAGGCTGCCCCTACCAGTGCAATTGCTTGCTCCTCAGTCTGCGGGAATTGGTCTCCGGTGATTTCGGAGAAAGCCCGCTGATCTAGGTCCGTACAGCCTTGGTTCAGGGGCAGCAGCAGCCCACAGACGGCCATTAGGATGATTGAGTATCGTTTCATCTTCAAGATAAAGTTGTTGTTAGTCCCTTTAGAATAGGAAAACATATCGTTTCCTGGATTTGTTCGGTTTTTTTATCAAATTTTCAGCTCTGCCAGCCTGTAGAGGCTGATACAGAGCTGAAGATCAGATTAAAAGTTCAGGTTCACCCCAGCGGTGAACGAACGGGTGCGGAAGTAGGTGTTACGGCGGTCGATACCAGGCGACAGCGGCGAGGCGTTGAACTCGCGCGCAGGACGCCCCCCATTGTCAGCCGAGCCAGGGTCGTTGTAGCGTATCGAAGGATCAACCCCAGTGTAGTTGGTCAGGTAGGCCAGGTTTTGCCCCGACACATAGACGCGGATCTTGCTAAAGCCGCTGCGGTCGTTGATGTTGAAGTTGTAGCCGATGGAGAAGTTGTCCAGGGCGACATAGTCTGCATCCTCTACGTAGTAGCTGTTGAAGAAGGGCGTCTCGACCAGATCTTCGAGGAAGAGGTCAGTCTCGACCACATTGTCTACCAGGCGTGAGTTGAGCGGCTCATAGAACACGCGGTATAGGTTGGCCAGGTCATGGCCGAACACACCCCGGATGAAGAAGCTGAGATCCAGGTTGCCAAAGCGGAAGGTATTCTGAAAGTTCAGCGTGAAGTCGGGTAGGCCGTTGCCGATCACCGTGCGGTCGTCATCGTCGATGTCGCCATCGCCGTCTTGATCGACGTAGTTCCAGCGGCCCTCTTCGTTGATGGGGTTGTTCTCATCCACCTCGAAGCCGTAGAATTGACCGATCTCCTGACCGGGGAAGATGCGCTGGATAGGGTTGTCGTTCAGACCGGGTGCACCAGCTACGGTGAGCGGATCCTCGAAGAACGGATCTTCGCCCTCTGAGAAGAAGGTAAACTGCGGGTCCTCTGCGTCCAGGGTGTCGAGCACCGTCTGGAAAGTCGAGAAGATCACGCGCGGCTCGTAGTATAGGTCATTGTTGCCAAAGCGGTAGCCCACGCTGGCCTCGTAGCCTTGGTTGCGCAGCACCACGTCCTCAAGATTGACCCAAGTACGGGGGGCAAAGTTGGGCGGTACGGGTACCACGGTTTCGAAGATGAAGTCGCGGGTGACGCGGTTGTAGTAGTCAAAGCTACCAGTCAGGCGGTAGTCAAGCAGCGAGAAATCGAAACCCACGTCGAATTCGCCCTTCTGCTCCCACTTCAGGTCGGGGTTGGGGTTGCGCACCGGGCCGTAGGCTGGCACGTAATCGCCGTTGAAGAAGAAGAAGTTGCTCTGCTCATACAGGATGCGGGTCAGGTTGCTCGCGGGGGGGATGTTACCGGTTACCCCGTAGCCAGCACGCAGCTTAAACTCGTTGACAGCCGGGATGTCCACTAGATTGGCAAGGTTGACCCCAGCCGACACAGCAGGAAAATCGCCCCACTTGTTGTTCTCCCCTAGGCGGCTAGCCCCTTCACGACGATAGCTGGCCATCAGGAAGTAGGTGTCGTCAATGTTGAGGCGCGCGCGACCAAAGAAAGCAATCACCCGGTACTCTTGACGCCCACCGGTACGGCCGGGCACGGAGCTGAGGTTGGTAGGATCGGTGGCAAAGAAGGGATTGTAGAAAGCCGTTTGGTCGGTGATGATGTTACCGGCCTGCAGGCCAAAGCTCTGATTGTCAAACTGCTGGTAAGAGTAGCCCCCCAGGATCTCCAGGTCTGTGTTGCCAAAGGACTGGTCGTAAGTACTGGTCAAGTCGAGCTGCTGGTTGGTGCGGTCTTCGGCGAAGCGCTCCAAATAGCCGTTTTTGCCAATGCCACGAAAGTAAGACGCCTTATCATAATACTGACCAAACAAATCGCTCTCCTGTTGGATGGAGTAGAAAGCCGCAGCTTTCAGCCCCCTGACGATTTCGAACTCAGCACGGCCGCTGAGCAGCAAGCGCTTGAGTCGTCCTTCGTTGAGGGTCTGCTGCTGGATGGCCACAGGGTTGAAGTAGTCAAAGTTTTCGATCTGATTGAAGCCCGCGTAGCGATCGGCGATGATGGGGCTTTCAGCGGGGTCGGCCAAGACTGGCGCAGCCGGGGCGAAGGTAGTGGCATAGCGAAACGCCTCAGAGAAGCCAAAGCGCGAGCGGCGGTCGGTGGCGGCCAGGTTGACCGATACAGTCAGGCGGTCGCCAAAGGCCTTCTGGGTTAGGTTCAGGCGGCCATTGAGCTGATTGAAGCCCGTGCGGCGCGAGTTGCCGTCGTCATCATCCTGGTAATAGCCTACCCCATCAATGTCGCGATAGTTGATCGAAGCGCGGTAGGTCAGCCCGCCAAAGCCCCCGGCCAGGGAGAGGTTGTGCACTTGCGAGAGCGACGGCGCAGTTACTTCGTCAAGCCAGTTGGTATTGCCCCTGCGGTCGAGGCCGTCTTTGGTGGCCTGGATCTCAGCAGTCGTCGGCGGATCATCAGCTAGCGAGGCTTGAATGTCGACGGTGCGCTCGCGCAGCTGCAGCCAGCGGTCGCGATCTGCCACCTGTACCCCCCGAGCTACCTGCTCGTAGGTAGCAAAGCCGTTGTAGTTGAAAGAAGTCTCACCGGTAATGCCTTTCTTAGTGGTGATGATGATCACCCCCGAAGAAGCCCGCGAGCCATAAATGGCAGCGGCAGAGCCATCCTTCAGTACATCAATGGACTGGATGTCGTTGGGATCGATAGTTTGCAGGTTCGCACCTACCACCCCGTCAATAATGATCAGTGGCTCCGTGTTGGCACCCAAGGTAGAGAGCCCGCGCAAGCGCAGGGTGAAGCCGCCGTTGGGGTCGCCCCCTGGGCGCTGGATGCTCAGGCCAGCCACTTTGCCTTGAATCAACTGAGTGGGATCGTTGACTTGGCCTTGGTTGAAGTCTTCGGCCTTGACCGAGGTAATCGAGCTGGTCACCTCGCGCGCCCTTTGAGTCCCATACCCTGTCACCACTACTTCTTCGAGGGTTTTCTCAGAAGGGTCCAGCGACACGTCAATGGTTGACTGACCATTGACGGGGATTTCTTTGCGTACATACCCGATGTAGGAAACCTGCAATACATCGTCATCCGCAGCCTTGATGGAGAACTTCCCATCTTCGTCGGTAAAGACACCTTGCGTGGTTCCCTTGATCAGGACAGTTGCCCCTGCCAGTGGCTCGCCACTAGAAGAAGAGGCCACAGTACCAGTGACTTGCTGTGCGTACACGGCGCTGCTCAGCAGCAGCGCCCATGCCATCAACAGCAAGCCCCGGAGAGTAAAAGAGTGGAGTTTGTTGCTCATAATAGCTAGTAGTTAAGTACAATGCATCCGCAGAACTAAAAACGTTTTCTACCTTAATCTCCTTAAAACCAGACATGTACGCACATCACAACCCAGCTCATGCTTAGGCACACGTGCTTGCCACTCCTTTTTTATCAGCCTGGCTATTCTTTCATGCAACGTAAACTGCATGAGGGATAACCCGCACTGAAAAGGATCAGCAGGTTGCATAGATCGATATGTCTTCAGGAAAGAAGCGAGGCTAAGAGCCGCCGCTCGGTAGGTTGGATCATGAGTAGTAGTAGTTTTCAATCATCGTAAAATGCGAGTAGGTCCAAAGTAAGAGAAAAGATAAGAACATCCGATCAGCCTGAATGTTAAACAGCAGCTTGGGTATTTGAGTGCGTCAAGCATACCGTCAATAACAGGGAACAGACTGACTATTGCTGTTCTTGTGGATGAAGTTTGTCATTTTTTTTGATCTAGTCAAGGAATCATCCAAGGATACGAGGCAGTTTTGCAGGCGTAATCGTTTACGTAACCCTTTTCGGTCTAAAAAAAATCTGTATTTTATCTTTTGATAGCCTTCGTGGCCCTTATGTTTGTGAGATCAGCTTATGAATAGGAAACAAATCACGCTCGCTGACCTAGCCCAAGAATTGGGCATCAGTACCGCCACGGTGTCGCGTGCCCTCAAGGACTACCCCGACATCAGCGCGGACACCAAACGCCGAGTCATCGAGCTAGCCCAGCGCTGGAATTATCGCCCTAACACCATGGCTGCGGGGCTGCGCAAGCGCGAGTCCAAAGTCATCGGGGTCATCATCCCCTCTATCGTCAATCACTTCTTCTCTTCGGTGATCAAAGGCATCATGCAGGTGGCCTATGACCGCGACTACCGGGTGATGGTCTGTCAGAGCGATGAGTCGTATCAGAAAGAGGTCACTGACGCCTATGCCCTCCTGTCCAGTCGGGTCGATGGCCTACTGGTATCTCTGGCCCATGAAACCGATCGCTACGATCACTTCGATGAATTTTGGGAAGTAGGTACCCCCGTGGTCTTTTTCGACAAGATTCCCCCTAAAGCGGGTCAGTTCTCCACGGTGGTGGTCGATGATTATGGGGGCGCTTATCAGGCGGTAACCCACCTGATCGAGCAGGGACATCGGCGCATCGCCCACTTTCGCGGCCCCGTTTTTGCCTACACCTCTCGCAATCGACTCAACGGCTACCGACAGGCACTGCTAGACCACGGACTGGAGGTAGATGAATCGCTGATTTACGCCTGTGAGGATATTTCTTTCGAAGAAGGACAGCAATATGCCCGGCAGATCATGGCCGATCACCCCAACTGCGATGCCATTTTTTGCGTAACAGACACGGTGGCGATGGGAGCTATGGTGATCCTAAAAGAGGCTCAAGTTAAAATTCCTTCGGATATCGCTATCGTGGGGTTCAGTAACTGGCATATGTCTACCATCATTGACCCACCGCTCACCTCGGTAGCTCAGCCTAGCCATGAAATGGGAGAACTCGCCACTCAACTACTCCTGCAAGAAATCAAAGCTGGCAAGCAAGAAGTTGCCTTTCAACATCAAAACATTGTACTACCCACTCAGTTGAAGGTGAGGCTTTCAAGCCAAGCTATCTCGAAGCTCCCCGTCTAACTACCGCTATCATGTACTCGCATATCCATTTTGACGATCATTCTATGCTACCCAAACGAGCGTAGCGTACCGGACCTCTTGTGAGTATGAAACAATCTTGGAGCGAGTTAACCCCACAGGCCAGGCATTCTGTTAAGATATTCAACTTGATTTTGGAAGCCTATCAGTGGGAAGATGAACAGCAAACAGAGCTCAATCTGGATCGCGGCTACGCTGTGTATCCACATGCTACCCGTAGCACCAGCAACCAAACCTGCCGGTTGGATGCAACCATGCACACTCAGGTCAGCATGCTAAGTCTGACCATCATTCCCCATGAGTCGCATCAGCCACGTATCAAGCTACACTTTCTTTACAAAGATGAACCTGCTCCGGTATTGGAGAAAATCGTTCAGGCCCAGCACTGGATCCGACCCGGTCAATATTTTCGCTTTGCCACGAGCCTAATTGGACTCTGCGAAGACGTGTTGGCGGAGACCGACAATCACGAGATCCACACCCTTTCGGCTTAGTGTTTTGATGGCAAATCAAGCTCCGCTTTTGAGGCTCTGTAAGCCGAAACAAATCCGCTTTTGAGGAGGCCAAGACGAAGGAACTGGGTTTCGGCACACAGTGCCTCACCAGCCCTGATATGAAAGACTCAGCGCCCGCTTTTCATAGAGGCTACAGGCACAGGCACAGCTTGTTTGGCTTGCCGGGCTTCCCGCGCTTCTTCGCGCTGGGCTAGCAACTCGCGCATCTTTCCGATGCGAGTACCCTTGATGTAGAGGTATGTAAACAGCCCAAAGAGCGCCACGGGATACAGCGCAAAGAGCGGCCCATAAAAATCCTGCCATTCAGGGATCAATTTATAAGCATAGAAGGCCAAACCACCTGAAATGACAGAGACGATGCCGAGGGTAACGGGCACTAGCATCTCTGGTACTCCGAGGCGAGCTAGATTGTGAGTGAGGTGGTCTTTGCCCCCAACAAAGGGAGAAGAGCCGCGTGCCAGGCGCGCCACCGTCACAAAAGTGGTGTCCATGATGGGCACAATGAGGGCCATCATCGGAATCAACCCTATGCGCAAATGAGAGATATTGTCTGGGGTGGCTTTGATGTTCCAGAAATAGATGATCCCAAAGAAAGCAACCACCATACCGATGAACATACTTCCGGTATCTCCCATGTAGACTTTGGCCGGACGCCAGTTCCAAAACAGAAACCCAACAAACCCGCCGATGATGGCTACCAGCACGTAAAACATCAACCCCAACCCCTCCACTGAAATGATCATATTCAAGCTCGACAGCGCAATAGTCGTGGCGATGGTCGCCGTGACCCCATCCATGTTGTCGAGCATATTGAGGCTATTCATCATGCCCACCACCCAGAGCAGGGTGAGCAAATAATCGACGATGATCAAGTTGGCATTCATCAGACTAAAAAATTCGATATGGATGCCAAACGCTAGCAGGATCACCCCACAGGCCACTTGTCCCAAAAATTTGGCACGTGGATGCGTACCATAGGCATCATCGGCAAAGCCGATCAGAAAAGCTAGCGTCCCGCTCAGAAATAGCGCCAAAAAGCGGTTGGTAACTTCCATGCCCTCAGGGCGCAGCAGCACCAAGGCGAGGCTACCTACCAAGAAGGTCAGGTAAAAAGAAAACCCACCGGTAGTCGGTTTCGAAGTGGAAGCCCACCTAATCACATTTTGGCTCTGCCGACTATCTACCCCGAAATTTTTGGAGAAGCGAAGGAGAATTTTGTTGAGCATGTAAGAGAACCCAATGGCTCCCAGGAGGATAAGTGTTCCTTGCATGGAGGATGAGGTTTGTTTAGGTCTGTGGCGAAACTACAACTTTATCCCTATTTTCCGAAACAACCTGAGATTAACAAATTGTAAGGATCCTGCCGTTTGTGTTCCCTTTTTGGTAAGCTGAAGCCATAAACGCAGAGCAACTTCAAAATAAGTGTCGTTCGTACCCCTTTCTCCCTAACAAAAACTTACTTTCGCAAGCGATCAATGTATATATCCTTCAATACCCGCCCGAACGGGCACAAAAAAGGCACCACACCATTCAGAAAGATTTTTTTAGAGTTTGTCGCTATCCTTCGATTTCTATAGAGATTTTGGGGAGCAAAAATAAAACGAATAGCGTAATATTCAAAAGAACGCCCTAACCTGCATCCGGCCAGTATGCACGATCGGCAATGCCCCGCTGCTACGCCCATCGTAGATCAGGCTCAGCTCTACATCCTGCATCAATCGAAACGTGCTGAGCAGTTGCCAGATCGCGTTTCCACCGGGCTTCAGGCCCTGTCTCAGTTCATACTGTGCCGCAAAATCGGTCGCTCCCTGTTCGGTCATGTACACCAGTTCCAGCCGGGCATTCAGGTTGTTGAAGCCTGAAAT
>CAYVAP010000121.1:1854-9922 GCA_964449365.1 uncultured Bacteroidia bacterium | reverse complement strand
TCTTGTCCATCTTGTCCAAAAACGAGCGCGCCAAAAGCTCATGTCCAGTAGAATGTGACCACGAACTCCTTCCACTACCGCTATCCCATCCTCGCCCAATTTTCCCGATCAGGGTTCACGTGCTTAGCGCGGATGCGGTTGCCTTCGTAGATCACAGCGGGATGTTTGCGCATATACCACAGGATGTCGGTGGCGCGTCTGCTGCTTTTGGCCAGGTCGACGATGGGTAGAGGATAGTCTCGTCCTGGCACGAAGTGATATAGCTGCTGCTCGATGGGAGTGGCTAGCCAGGGCTCATGGATGAGATGATCGGGCAGATCACGCAGCGCTGGCACCCACTGCCGGATGAAGGTACCTTTGGGATCGTGGTCTTTCGATTGCTTGACGGGGTTGTAGATGCGTACGGTATGAATGCCCGTGGTTACGGCCTGCATCTGAAACTGCGGGTAGTGGATACCCGGCTCGTAGTCGAGAAACATGCGGCCCAAATGCTGCGCACCGGGTTTCCAGTCGAGCCAGAGGTGATGGGTGAGAAACGACACCAGCATGGCGCGGCTGCGAAAGTTGAGGTAGCCCGTAGCATTGACGCAGCGCATGGCCGCATCTACCAGGGGGTAGCCCGTCTGCCCGGTTTGCCAGGCTTGAAAGTGCGCCTCGTTCCATTCGGTGCGAATAGCGTCGAAGTGGTGGTTTTGGTTTTTCCACTCCAGGCTCTCTTCCATCTCGAACTTTTGGATGAAGTGATCGCGCCATAGCAGCCGCGACTGAAAGTGCGCCAAAGCTCGCTGATGCGGGGAGTTTTGCTTGGCCTGCTCCGACGCCTGAAAGGCTTGCCGCAGCGAAAGATTGCCCCAGGTGAGGTAGGGCGAGATACGCCCGCAATTGATGCGGCTGAGGGCGGGCTTGGAAATGTTGCGGTGGTACTCAGGATGTCGCTTGTCCAAAAACCCCTGCAAATAGCGCCAGGCCACGTGCTCCCCTCCTGGTTGAAAAACCGGATCAGGCCTTTGCCACGCCTCCGGGATGGGCCGACCTGCGATGGCTTGGGCTAAAGCAGGCGACAAGACCACAGGCTGAAAACGCGCCCAGTCCACCGAGGCTTGCGGCGCGTACAGCGTCTCGATCAACTGCTCGCGCCAATTGACCCGGTCGCGACGGCCGCGTACCACGGCGCTGTGCTGGGTTTCGTGCCAGGCGATCCCCTGGCTGCGACACCATTTTGCCACCGCTTTGTCTCGCTCGTAGGTGGTGAGGACGCCCGTTTCCTGGTGGGAATAAATGCCCTGAAGGTCATAGTACTCGCTTAGGATTTGCAAGGTGGGCAGCACCTCCGCGTGGCAGAGGTAGAGCTGTGCCTGATGCGCAGCCAAGCCGCGTTGCAAATCCTGCAAGCTCTCCCACACGAAGCGCCAATGACGTAGGCTGTATTTGCTCTTCTCCCCCTCGATCAAGCTCGGCTCGTACCAATACATCAACAACAAGGGCAGCCCCGTTGCCACTGCATCGCGCAGGGGCGCATGATCGCGCAAGCGCAAATCGCGCTTGAACCACAGCAGGTTGATGGGAGGGCGAGGAGTTACCATGTATCAGCAACATATGGGGCAAATGGAATGTTTGGCTTGCAATCGCGCCTAATTTCAGAAGTCGCCATCACGGTAGAGCCTTGGGCGACTTTCTCCCGTGAGACAAACCACCTCTTCCTTGGTAGTCTTCGCCTTTGGCCTAACCGATGAATGCTCGCTCTCGTTATATTTAAACAATGCTACCTCATGGCAAAAACTAACTTTTAACATTATGCAGCGTATTTGGCTCCTCTTGTTGTTGATCGCAGCCCTGCTGGCTGGCGGTTGTGATGATTCAGACCATCCTGAACCCGCTAAGACGGCGACGGTTGCCCTGGAGATCATGCCCAAGGTAGGCGATGCCGCCTTTGCCGAGGATATGGTCTACCGCAGCCCCACTGGTATCGACTACCAATTTACCCGCTACCGCTTTCTGCTTTCGGATCTGCGCTTGGTACGAGCCGATGGAGAAGAGGAGGTCCTGGCAGAAGATCTTTTCGTTGACTTTTTCGACAACGAACTGCGCTACGACTTGGGTCGCATCGAAGGGCTGACCCTCACTGTACCCATTACCCTACCAGCAGGGGTAGACGCCCAAGAGTACGTGGGCTTGCGCTTCGGCATCGGCGTACCGCAATCCCGCAATAATAATGATCCCGCCCTGCAAGAGCCTGATCATCCGCTATCCTTCAATCGAGGCATGCATTGGAGCTGGAATTCCGGGTACATCTTCATGCAGATCGAAGGGGAATACGACACCACCGCCCAAAGCAGCGGAAATCTAGGCGGCAATTTCGTCTACCACCCGG
Organism: uncultured Bacteroidia bacterium; assembly: GCA_964449365.1. Taxonomy (GTDB): domain Bacteria; phylum Bacteroidota; class Bacteroidia; order J057; family J057; genus CAYVAP01. The sequence continues at coordinate 7,551 of CAYVAP010000121.1, read as the reverse complement.
GCCGCAACGAGCTGTTTCGTGAGCAGGACCTAAGTGGAGCAATCACCCTCACTGCCGATCAGACCACCCCGGCCACCCTGAAAATGGATCTTAGCCGTACCTTTTTCAGAGACGATGACCAGATCGACTTAGCCGTAGACAATTTCACCCACAGCACTCCCCCCGATGGATTGTTGCTGGCCGAGCGGGTGATGGATAACATTGTCGCAGGAGCATTTTCTTTTATGCCTTAAAAGCGGTACCTTCCCTCTTATTAATGGCATACAGAGTAAAACATATAGAGGGATAAAAGCTGGCTTCCGACGTCTCCACACGTCGGAAGCTCTAGTGGTCAGTTTCGACCCGGAAAATGTACCTCCTAGAGCTTTAGAGAGTTATTCCGAGTGATGCTCATCCCTTACCCAAACGAAGGTGTGCCGTTAATTCCAGGCAAATAGCCCTGATTGGCTCTGCGCAGCTAAGTTACTCTCAACCTTGAACTTTGAACCGCGAAACTAATCCCTAGTGTTTTCGGGATGAAATAATTAACCATCTTGAAACAGCGCAATATTCTGACCATTAGCACTTCAACTACGAATTATTGATCACGTAATAAACCGAATCCACAACCACGATGAATCGACTGTCCACTTGGCTGCTGCCTTTGCTCACCTTGACCTTGCTCGCTTGCAACCATGGCGGCAACCCCATCGAGCCGCCTACCGATCCTACCATTGATCCTAATTCGCCTTTCGCGGGCTTGACGGTGGATCAGACCGTGATCGATCTCAACCTACCGCAGGGCTTTCCGCGCCCGCAGATCCCGAACGATAACCCCTTGACGACCACCAAGGTGGCTCTGGGCAAACGGCTTTTCTTCGAAAAAGCCCTTTCTATCGACTCGACCATTAGTTGCAATTCCTGTCATTTTCAGGAAAATGCCTTTGCCGACCCGAGGCAGTTTAGCCTAGGGGTAGGTGGCGCACAGGGGGCCGAACCCAGTCAGCGCCGCAACGCCCCCCCGCTCTTCAACCTGGCCTGGCACAAAAACCTCTTCTGGGATGGCTCGGTCGAAGATCCCGACGAGCGCCACGACCACCTGGAGCGGCAGATTCGCGTTCCTATCGAAGCGCCCCAAGAAATGAACAGCGAGCTGGCACTGGTAGTAGATCGCCTCAACGCCGATACCTCCTATCGAAATCATTTCTACCGTGCCTTTGGCGACACCAGCGTATCGAGCTGGCGGGTGCAGCAAGCCATTGCCAGCTTTGAGCGGGCAATCATCAGCGGTGGCTCCAAGTACGATCAGTTCGTGGCCAGTGACTTCGACTCTGCGGTGCTGACCCCCAGCGAATACCGTGGCTACCAGCTCTATTTCGCTGAGACGGGATCGCGCCACGCCGAGTGCTTTCACTGCCACGGCGGCTATAACTTCGACGATCCCGAGGGGAACTTACGCCAAAACGGAGTGTTCGATGACTACGACGACTTTGGCCGCTATCTGGTTACCGGGCGCAGCGCCGATTATGGCAAATTCAAGGTGCCCTCTCTACGCAACATCGAGTACACCGCCCCCTACATGCACGATGGCAGCATCCAAACCCTGGAGGAAGTACTCGATCGCTACGTAGCCGCTCCCGATAAAGTCGGACTGCCCAACCGCGACCCCCTCATCGACAATATCATCCTCACCGAAGATGACAAAGACGATGTAATCGCTTTCCTCAAGACCCTGAGCGACCCAGAGTTTTTGACCAATCCGGCCTTTCAGCCGGAGTAAGCCAATCCAACCAGACCTTGCAGGTTTGCCAACCTGCGAGGTCTGTCTATTTCCATGCCCACCACGATCTACGGCATTCGCCACCATGGCCCCGGCTCTGCGCGACGCCTGCGTGAAGCCCTTGACACCCAGCCGCCCGATCTCATCCTGATCGAAGGCCCCCCCGAGGGCAACAAGCTGCTCGATCTGGTGGGCCATCCCGAGTTGCACCCCCCGGTGGCGCTGTTGCTCTACCGCCCCGATCGACCCGAGCAGGCGGCCTACTATCCCTTCGCCCGCTTTTCGCCCGAGTGGCAGGCCATGTGGTGGGCCGCCCAACATCGCGTACCCGTGCGCTTCATCGACCTCTCGCCCGCCTATTTCTGGAAGCAGGCCGAGCAAGCGCCCGACCAAACCGCTGCGCCCCGCCAAAAGCGGGTCGATTGGCTGGGGATGATCGCTCAGGAAGCCGGCTACGCCGACGGTGAACGCTGGTGGGAGGCCGTAATCGAGCAGCGCGGCGGCGAGGCCCACGCCGTATTTGCGGCCCTGCTCGAACTGGTGGCCGCCGTGCGTCAGCGCCCTGATTGGGAGGCCACCGTGGACGAAGAAACCCTGCTGCGCGAAGCCCACATGCGCCGCGAGATCCGCAAGGCCGAAAAAAAAGCCGACCAGATCGCGGTGGTCTGCGGTGCCTTTCACGCCCCAGTGCTGGCTGATATGCCCCCCGCCAAAGCGGATACCGCCCGCCTCAAGGGCCTGAAAAAAACCAAATCCGCCGCCACCTGGATTCCCTGGACCTACGAGCGGCTAAGCTTTCACAGTGGCTATGGGGCAGGGGTGCATGCCCCGGCTTGGTACGAAACCCTCTTCGACACGGCGCAGGAGCGCCGCCTGAGCACCTGGATGACCCAGGCCGCGCAATTGTTTCGCAGCGAAGGGCTGGATGCCTCGCCCAGCCATGCCATCGAAGCGGGGCGGCTAGCTCACGCCTTGACGCAGTTGCGGGGCAAGACGCAGCCCAGCCTGGAAGAGATGCTGGAAGCAGTACAGAGCGTCTTCGCTCAAGGCAGCGCTGCGCCCTTGCAATGGGTACAAAAACGCCTCATCATCGGGGAGCGCATGGGCGAGGTGCCCGACGAGGTGCCAGAGCTGCCCTTGCAGCAGCACGTGCGCGGCGAGCAAAAACGCCTGCGCATGAAGCCCAAAGCGGGCGAGGTAGAGCTAAAGCTGGACCTGCGCCAGGATTTTCACCGCGCCAAAAGCTACCTGCTGCATCGCCTGGACCTGCTCGACGTGAAGTGGGGGCAAATGCAGGAGGTAAGTGGTGCGCTGGGCACCTTCCGCGAAGAGTGGCTGCTGCACTGGCAGCCGGAGTGCGAGCTGTCCCTCATCGAGGCGGCCTTTTGGGGCAATACCCTCGACCGTGCTTGCCTGGCCCGCGTGCGGCAGACCCTCAAGGAAAAGGACGACCTGCCCACCCTCACCCACCTGCTGGAGCGGGTATTTCTCGCTGGCGTCGGCGAGGCCATCCCTTTCCTGGTCAAGCGCCTGCATCAATTGGCGGCCAGCGACCGCGACCCTGATCACCTGCTGGAAACCCTGCCCGCTCTGGTCAACGTGCTGCGCTACGGCGACGTGCGCCAACTGCCTTCGCAGCAGGTGCGCCCCGTAATCGACAGCCTGGCCCCGCGCCTGATGCTGGGCCTGCCTGCCGCCTCTCGGCAGTTGGACGATGACTTCGCCGAAAAGCGCTTCACGCAATTGCTCCGTGCCCATCAGGCCATGCAACTGCTGAGCGGTCGTGCCGCCGAAATGGGGGAGCCCGACCACGGTGCTGCTTGGCAGGAGGCCCTGGGCCGCTTACTGGCTCAGGCAAGCACTCACCCGAGACTAGCGGGGGTGGCGCTGCGGCTGCTCTTCGAGCAGGGCGCGCGCAACCCCGACGAAACCGCCCGGGCCATGGCCCGCACCTTGTCGCCGGGTACCCCCAGCGAAGAAGCCGCCGCCTGGGTAGAGGGCTTTTTGCATGGCTCGGGAGCCCTGCTCATTTACCAGCCGCAGCTCTGGCGCCTGCTCGATCAGTGGGTGGGTGATTTGTCCGAAGAGCGCTTTCAGGCGGTACTACCCTTGTTGCGGCGCACCTTCAGCCGCTTTGCCTCGCCCGAGCGGCGTCGCATGGGAGAACTAGCCAAGGGGGCTACCCCGCAAGCCCGCCAACAGGGGCCAAGCGAGGTCCTGGAACCTACCCGCGCGCAGGAGGTGGAGGGAATTCTGGATCAATTGCTGGGATAACGTATATTTGTGCCATGTAAGGCCAGACCACTTTCGCAGCCTGGGGGGAACTCCTACGGTGCAATTCCCCTGAATTGTGGTTGGCGGCCTGGCTGCTGCTGGGCTACGTGGCGGCCCGGGCCTTTCAGCTCTCATTGACCCACGATGAAGCCAGCACCTGGGCGCACGCGCTCGATTACGAGAACTTGTGGGCCTGCTGGCGTTCGCCGCATTGCTGGGACACGGCCAACCTACATTGGCTCAACACCTGGCTGATGCAGGGCAGCATGGCGCTTTTCGGTCAGGCTGAGTGGGTGCTGCGCCTGCCCAACTTGCTGGCGCTAGCGCTATATCTGGGGGTGCTCATTCGCCTGTTACGTCGGCACACCGATCGGCTGTGGTTGCGCTGGGCAGGCTTCGGACTGCTGGTGACCCACCCCTACTTCCTGGAATTCTTTGGGCTGGCCCGGGGCTACGGCCTGGCCTGCGCTTCTTTGCTGTGGAGCTGGGAGCGCTGGGAGGCGCATCAGGCGAGAGGTAGCTGGGGCACGGCCCTGGGTTGCTGGCTGGCGGCGGCGCTGGCGGTGCTGAGCAATTTTACCTTGCTGCCTTTCTACTGTGCTTTGCTGGGGCTGAGTGCGTTGAGTGGGTGGATGCACTGGCAGGCACAGTCTGGGCGCGGTTGGAGAGGCTTGCGGCTGCTGGGTGTGGGCTGTCTGGTAGGTCTGGGAGTGGGCTGGCTGATTTGGTATCCCTTGGTCTTCTTGAGTCAGGGCATCGAATTTACCTACGGGGCAACTTCGCTGCGTAGTACCTTTTATAGTCTGATCATCAACGGCTTGCAAGGGCGTGGATATCTGGGGGGCCAAACCTCGGTGGTAGTGGCCTGGCTGCTGACGCCGCTTACGCTCGGCGCACTGGGGGGCGGGCTGTGGCGTACCCGCCGATTGGGGGTAGAAGGGAATGTCGCCTGGTCGGCCATCGCATGGCTGCTGCTGGGCATCTGCGTGATTCTGTGGCTGCAATTTGCCCTGCTGGGTACGTTTTTTCTGGAAAATCGCACCGCCCTGCTGATGGTACCTATCTGGGGCTACCTGCTCTGGCATGGGCTGCTGGGGGTGTACGCGTGGCGTCCCCGCTTAGGCCTGATCATCGGTGGGGTGAGCCTCAGCCTGGCGCTTTGGCACCTGGGTAGCACGGCCAATCTCGCCAAAGCCAGAGAATGGTACTACGATGCTGAGACCAAGGCTGTGGCGGAATATCTGACCGAGACCTTGCCTTCCCGTCAGGCGGTGCAAATGGGGACACATTGGATCTTTGCCCAAACCATGCGCTACTACGTGCAAATGGGCTATGTACCCCAGGAAGCGGATGGCCAGATTCCTTACCACAAGGCCCTACGGCCCGAGGCGGGATATGATTATTACTACGTGCCACCCAGCGATGTGGAGGCACTTAAGCCCAAGTATGAGCCAATCCAGCGCTTTGGGTCAGTAGGTGTACTGTGTCGCAGGGTAGAGGGTAGGTAAGCTTGGATAGGATCAAAGTCCGGTATCGACCAAGCGCGGGGGGCTACCTCCTGTTTCCCCCCTGCGAGCCACTCACCGCGAGGCCCCGCGTCTTAGCGTCCCCGCGAGAAACCTGCGAGGAAGCTGGTCTGCGCCGAAACCCCTCTGCGAACTACC
>CAYVAP010000121.1:0-1754 GCA_964449365.1 uncultured Bacteroidia bacterium | reverse complement strand
CCCGCGTCTCAGCGCCTCCGCGAGAAACCTGCGAGGAAGCTGGTCTGCGCCGAAACCCCTCTGCGAACTACCTCACCGCGAGGCCCCGCGTCTCAGCGCCTCCGCGAGAAACCTGCGAGGAAGCTGGTCTGCGCCGAAATCCCTATGCCCCTTTCATAGAGGCATATCGAGTAGCCCATCGATATCCCAAGGTCGCCCCTAGGCCCAGCAGCGCAAATAATCCGATCACGGCGAATAGATGCTGATGTCCCTCTGGCCCTGGCGAGCGGTCGAGCAGCCAGCCCATGAGTGGCCCGAAGAAGACATCGGGCGTGTAGCCCAGCACTGAGACCACGCCCACCGCCGTGCCTGTGATCGCCAGGGGGATCTGGCCCTCTTGCATGATGGCAAAATACAAGCCTCGCAGCGCGTATACCCCCACACTGGCCCCCACTAGGGTGAAGAAAAACAGCCCGTACAAGCCTGGCTCCAGCCAACCTGCGGCCAGGATCAGACTCCCCAGCAGGATCAGGCCAAAGCTCACCAGGGTCATGCGGATGATGCCTACCCGGTCGGCCAGCAGACCGGCCAACACTGCCGCAAAGGGCCGCACCCACAGCGAAATGGTGCCCGCCTGGGCAGCGTTCACTTCGTCGAAGCCCAGCACATCTTGGGCGTAGAGCGAAAAATCATCGGTGCCTTTGTAAGCCACGTAGGCACAGACGATGATCATGGCTTGCAGCCAGATGGTGGGCATACGCAGCACCTGACGCAAGTTGGCCAGCGACCAGTTGCGGGTGTCTGGCACCGCCTGGGTTTTCGCCTGAGCGGAAAGCACCCACCAAGCCAACCCCGCTACCCCTGCCACGATGAGAGCCGTCAGTTGGATCACCTGCCGGAAGGCCTCGTTGCGTTGGGCGAGGGTAGCGGTCTCCACCTCCGCAGGCAGCAGGCTGGCAAAGAGCGCCACCCCTGCTGAGCCGATCAGCGCGGCCATCAGTCCCCGTCCGCCGTCGAGCCAGCCAAAGGCCCCACCCTGGGTCTGCTGCCCGCCCCACTCGCGGGTGGCCCGCATCAGCGCCGCCCAAAACAGCAAGATCGTGGTCAGGCCCCAAAAGCCATAGAGCAGCTTGAGCGTAGCCAGCCCCGGCACCGAGGCCAGCACCCAGCCTCCCGCCGCTGTGGCCAGCAAGGCCATCGGCATTAGCAGCCGTGGCGCAAAGCGATCGGCCAGCGGACCACCAAAAAAGTAGGCCACCATGGCCACCACCCCGTACACCGAAAAGGCCGTACCCAATTCAAGGTTGGTCAGCTCGAAGACCGCCAGCAGGGTAGGGCGAAAAATCCGCGCCAGCACGAAGGGCAGAAAGAAAATCGATTCGCCCGCCATCACGAGCACCAGCATGGTCAGCGGTCGGCGCAAGCGCCCTAGAGAGAGATTAGTCATGAAAGAAGTGTTAGTATGAGGGCAAAGGTAGCAAAGCGGGCGAGATAGAGGGGGCCCTCCGCTAGCACTTAGAGGCTATTTGGATTTTTCCATTAGTAACGCGAGAAAAACAACTTCCCCGATTCGGTTAGAGATCTCGTTCCAGATCAAGGAGGGATAGTGAGATCCTGAGACGATGAGATCCTGAGATAGTGAGATCCTGAGACGGTGAGATCCTGAGATAGTGAAACTTTGAGACGTACAGTCTCCTACTCTCAATCTCTCAATCTCTCGACCTCCTATTCTCAGGCGAAGAAGGCCAACTTATTTTTTGAGCGTTCCTTAGCTG
>CAYVAP010000120.1:0-9930 GCA_964449365.1 uncultured Bacteroidia bacterium | reverse complement strand
CTCGTTGTGTTGGTGAATTTCTCGAAGGGAAAGAGCCCCATCCCGGCTTTGGTGGGATGGGGCTACTCGCCGTGGGCAGGGATGGCTTTGGCTGCGGGGGGAAGCCTGATGGCTTATTCGCGGCTATACATCGGGGTACACTTTTTGGGCGATATCGTGGCGGGGAGCGTCTTAGGGGTGATGCTCGCCTGGGGAATGTATGCTGCGGCCTATGATCCGATGAAGCGCTGGTTGCAACGGCAAGAAGGGCGGTGGCCTGCCTGGCTTCCTTCTATCCAACGGTGGCTCAGTGTGCTGCTGCTGGCCGGTGGTGCTGTGAGTGTGTGGGAGCGATACTACCTGTGAGGGCAAAGCGTACAAGTAGCAGACCGACGGCAGGGGTACCATTCGAGCGAGGGAAATGGCAAGCCTTGTAAAATTGATACGAAATCTGTGATTTTTCTCTATCTTTGCTGCCGAAATATATATTTACATGACGCTCATTTCCTCGATTTCAGGTACCCGCGGCACCATTGGTGGTTCTACCGGAAAAAATCTGACCCCGCTGGATGTCGTGCAGTTTAGCTCGGCCTATGGCATGTGGCTGACCCTCAAATCGAGCGCCCGACGGGTGGTGCTCGGGCGAGACGCCAGGCCCTCTGGGCCAATGATGCACCATCTGGTGTGCGGAACCCTGATGGGGTTAGGCTTCGAAGTGATCGACTTGGGGCTTTCGACCACGCCTAGCGTGGAACTGGCGGTGCCTGACTTCGAGGCGGCTGGAGGGATCATTCTCACCGCCTCTCACAATCCTGTGGAGTGGAATGCCCTCAAACTACTCAACCACCGGGGAGAGTTCGTCACCAAAAAAGATGGCTTAGAGATTCTGGAGATCCATCAAAATGGCTACTACCAATTCAGCGACGTGCGCGACCTGGGCTCGGTGCGAGAGGTGGCCGACTATGAGCAGACCCACATTAACAAGATCATTCAGCTACGGCTGGTAGACAAATATGCCATCGAGAAGGCGGGCCTGAAGGTGGTGGTCGATGGGGTCAATAGCAGTGGGGGGGTGTACGTGCCAAAACTGCTACGCTCACTGGGAGTCGAGGAAGTGGTGGAGCTCAACTGCTCGCCCACGGGATGGTTTAGCCACAGCCCGGAGCCCCTAGCCGAGAACCTGACAGAGATTTGCCACCATATTGCTAAAGAAGGCGCAGACTTGGGCATCGCTGTCGACCCAGACGTGGATCGCCTGGTGCTGATCGACAACGAAGGCCATCTCTTCGGAGAAGAATATACCATCGTGGCCGTAGCTGACTACGTGCTCAACCACAGCAAAAGCGCAGTGGTCACCAACCTTTCGTCGAGCCGCGCCATGCGCGAGGTGGCCGAGCGACACGGCTGCCGCTACTACGCCGCCGCGGTAGGCGAAGTCAACGTGGTGGAAATCATGAAGCGCACCGACGCGCTGATCGGAGGCGAGGGCAACGGCGGGGTCATCTATCCCGAACTGCATTACGGACGCGATGCGTTGGTGGGCATTGCACTTTTTCTCTCGCACCTGGTCAAAAGCGGGCTCAGTGCCAAAGAGCTACGCGCTACCTACCCCACTTACTTCATGGCCAAGCGCAAAATCAACCTCTCCGAGGAAATGGACATCGATGCCTTGCTCGATGCCTTCAAAGCCCAGCACCCGGCAGAGCGGGTCAACACGGTAGATGGCGTCAAAGTCGACTTTGACACTTCTTGGGTTCATCTACGTAAGTCCAACACTGAGCCTATCATCCGGATCTATACCGAGGCTCCTACTCAGCAGGACGCTGACGAACTCGCCGAGCAGGTGATTCAGGACCTGAGCTCCATGGCATGCGTCATCCCTGGCAACTTTTTCAACCTGATCTCATCTTGTTTATGCTCAACTCTCCCATTGGACGGCTGCGCGCTATCGGCATGATGGAAGGAATCTCCTTCCTGCTGCTCCTATTGATTGCTATGCCGCTAAAATACCTGGCAGGCCGACCGGAGGCGGTACAGATGATTGGCTGGGTCCATGGCTTGCTGTTCGTGCTGTACATGATCGCCCTGGCCATCGTGTTTTTCAAATACCGCTGGCCATTTGTACGCGGGCTCAAGGGCTTTTTGGCAGCCTTCGTTCCCGGCGGCCCCTTTTGGTTTGATCGCAGCCTCAAAGAGGAAGAGGGGCAGCGGGCTGCGGAGGCTTGAGCGGCACGAAGGGTTTTTTCTTTTTTCGTTCCAACTTTTCGGCGCTAGCCACTTAGTTTGGCGGTGGTAACACTATGGACCACCACCTCTAGCCCCCATTTTCATGAAAGGCATCATCCTCGCCGGCGGCTCCGGCACCCGACTTTACCCGCTCACCATCCCGGTGAGCAAGCAGTTGGTTCCCATCTACGACAAGCCGATGATCTACTACCCGCTATCGACCCTGATGGCGAGTGGCATCCGCGATATTCTGATCATTTCTACCCCACGCGACCTACCCCTGTTCCAGCAATTGCTGGGGGATGGCTCGCGTTTGGGCATGAATTTTTGCTATGAAGTGCAGGAGCGCCCCGAAGGTCTGGCTCAAGCCTTTGTGATCGGAGCCGACTTCATAGCCGACGACGACACGGCCCTGATCTTGGGCGATAACGTCTTTTATGGCGAAAAACTCCACGAGACCATGACCGAAGCCAGGCAGACCATCGCCGAGCAAAAGGGCGGAATGGTATTTGCCTACCATGTGTCTAATCCACAGGCTTATGGGGTGGTGGCATTTGATGAGACAGGCAAGGCGGTGAGCATCGAGGAGAAACCTGCGCAGCCAAAATCTTCTTACGCGGTGCCAGGGGTGTACTTTTATGATCAGCAAGTGGTCGTCCTTGCCCGCAGCCTCGAGCCTTCGCCGCGGGGAGAGCTGGAGATCACCGACGTAAATCGCATCTACTTGGAAAAAAATCAGCTCCGGGTATCTATGCTCGGACGTGGTACGGCTTGGCTGGATACCGGCACCCATGACTCGCTCATGCAGGCGGGAAATTTCGTGCAGATTATCGAGAAGCGACAGGGCCTCAAGATCGGCTGTATCGAGGAGGTGGCCTACCAAATGGGCTACATCGACGCCGAGCATCTGCAGCGCATCGCCGAGCCGCTGATCAAAAGTGGCTATGGCGAGTACCTGATGGGCCTGCTGAGGGAGGAGGAGAGCTGAGCCACTTGGTAAATTAACTCGCAGTGGCTATCTTACGTATCGCAAGCAAACCTTAACTTGACTGTGAATGGATAAGATGCAGCACATTTCAGAGCAATCTTCCCTGAGTGATATTCCGGTAGAGTTTATCCTGGATAACGACGGTCCCGTGGAACCAGAGTTGCCTTTTTTGGCTGATCTAGGCATCAATGCTGCCTCGGCGGCCTTGATGTCGGGGTTCAATGCGATGGTGAAGGAAAGCGGGGAGAGCATCGAAGATTGGCGCAGCGGCAAGATCAATGAGACGCAGTTTACCTACCGCATTATTCACAAGGGTACCGACGCAGCCATGAAAAACGGCATACGTACCGGCTCGGCCCTAGCCCTCAACGAGGGGGTGAGCCGCGCCATCGCCAAAGCTTGGGGCAAGGCCTTTCTCAAGCGAGCCAATCGCTACAACACCCTCACGGCCATTTGCTTTGGCGTAGTGGATCAGACCACCCACACTGTGCAGTGGTTTCAAGGCAAGCTCGATGAGCGTGAGTACAAGCTCAAGTCGGTCGAAAACGTAGGTGGCACCGGTGGAGCCATCGGTGGTGCTGCGGCAGGGGCTATGGTCGGCTCGATCATCCCTGGCCTGGGCACGGGTAGTGGGGCGCTGCTGGGCTATGTGTTTGCGACCTTTGGGGCCATGTCTGGGGCCAAAGCTGCCCGCAGCCTAGGTGAGAAGTGGTTTCCCGGCGACGATGACGACAACGACAAGCCATCTTCTGATCGCCCCTCCAATATGATCGATATTCCGATTGGCGACTGAGTCCCGAGGTTGCACCTACGAAACACGCTCACGAAACGCGCAAAGAATCACTCATCAGATTTAGGTTTACCCAAAAAAACCGACCCCACGCCCAAAGCGGAGGTCGGTTTTGGTTTGATGGCCCATGCAATTACTCACCTATATTGAGGGGGCGTAGGAGGCTTCGGCACAGGCAGCCCCCCACATATTGGCTCACTCAGTGGCCGCCCAAGCGGCCAGCTTTACTCACCTATATGAAAGGGGCGTAGGAGGCTTCGGCACAGGCAGCCCCCCACATATTGGCTCACTCAGTGGCCGCCCAAGCGGCCAGCTTTACTTTCAATTACGAATTTCGAATGCGAAACACTAGGCTGGCACTTTCGCCGACTTGACAGTCTTGATGATGCGAGCGGCTACCTTGTAGGGATCTGCATTGGAAGCAGGTCTTCTATCTTCCAGGTATCCGCTCCAACCATGCTGAACGGTGTAAACCGGGATGCGGATCGAAGCACCGCGGTCAGAAACGCCGTATGAGAAGTCGGTGATAGCTGCGGTCTCGTGCTTACCCGTCAAGCGCTGCTCATTGTGGGCACCGTAGACGGCGATATGCTCATCTACTACCGGACGGAAGGCTTCGCAGATGGCCTCGATCTTCTCTTTGGAACCAGCAGAGCGAATGTAAGAGTTGGAGAAATTGGCGTGCATACCAGAGCCATTCCAGTCGAGCTCTCCGAGCGGTTTGGGGTGGTACTCGATGTAGAGGCCATACTTTTCGGTGAGCCGCTCCAGCAAGTAGCGAGCGATCCAGATCTCATCACCGGCTCGCTCAGCGCCTTTAGCAAAAATCTGGAACTCCCACTGCCCCATGGCTACCTCGCCGTTGGTTCCTTCTACGTTGAGGCCAGCGACGAGACAGAGATCGAGGTGCTCGTCTTTGAAGTCTCGTCCAACTACATGCTTGCCACCGACCCCGCAGTAATAGGGTCCTTGAGGACCGGGATATCCACCGGGAGGAAACCCCAGGGGCTTATCCGTTTCGGGATCCCAAAGGAAGTACTCCTGCTCAAATCCAAACCAGAAGTCATCGTCCTCATCGTCGATCAAGGCGCGCCCGTTGGATTCGTGCGGCGTACCATCGACGTTGAGAACCTCAGTCATGACCAACCAACCATTTTCGATGGCTGGATCTGGACAAACAAAAACAGGTTTCAGCAAGCAGTCAGAAGAACCGCCTTCCGCTTGTTCGGTAGAGCTACCGTCGAAAGACCACATTGGGCAGTCTTCCAGTTTACCGCTGAAGTTGTCGGCCACTTTCGTTTTGCTTCTTAGCGATTGGGTAGGCTTGTAGCCATCAAGCCAGATGTACTCTAATTTCGATTTTGCCATAGGTGTGGGATGCGAATGTTAGAACCGATCATATCACAAGCCTGTCTGATGTCAAATCGACAACCTTGGTTTAGCGAGCTGAACTAGCAGCAGAAACACCGCTCTGAGCGCTCAGCCATATCGCTGTCTAGTTGGGATCTTTGCTTCAGATTGGCTGCATTTATACCGAAAGAAAGAAGGAAATCAATCAACTGAGAGTGCAAATAAATTACAAAAATGGGTAGTTGCAAAATTCCCTGGCAAAATCTAGCCTTCTCAACCGTTCACGCGGTCAAATTAATTCCTGAGAAACAAAAGCAACTGACTGGCCCTCGAAATCGATCTCATATCCTCTGATTCTCCAAGTTTTTTCCAACTCGTCTCAAAAATGCCCCATTATTCTTCGTTCTCAAGCAAGTTTCTCTCTACGATAAAGGGGAACGAAGAGATTTCCCTCCCTAATTTTCTTCTCACCTGCTTTATCTACGCCATCTACGTCTTGCGTAGACTCTCTTTGCCTCTCAACTCGCTGCATGATTTTTTTTAAGATTTCCGCTAGATGATGTGGCACCTGAGTTATCTTTTTCAAACGATGAAACAAATCTCTCATTAAGACCTAATATATTGATAATCAGAATTTTGCATAAATCAAGAGATCATTCTGATTTAACAATTTATTAAACAAGAGAAATCCAACCATTCTCAAATCAGCTCTATCACTTTGCGGCCTAGCGGGACTCTCTTTACAAATTATACCACAATAGGCCGTTATTTTTAAAAACATTTAAGCAAAAGCTGCATTTAATTTAAAAAATATCCATATATTTGCTTCTAATCAGTTCGCATTTGCTTAACTTTATTTTCATCTAGTTATGGAAAACGTTACTGCCATCGACAGTTTGTTTGCAGCCAACAATGTGTGGATGATGCTAGCCACGGCGCTGGTTTTTATCATGCACTTGGGCTTTGCAGGAGTAGAGGCAGGGTTTACCCAAGCCAAAAATACCGTCAACATTCTTTACAAGAATACCCTGACGCCGGCGATCGGGCTATTGACCTACGCTTTTGTGGGGTTTGCGCTGATGTATCCTGGCGATTTCAATGGTTTCTTGGGATTTGCTGGCTGGTTGGGCACACAGGAAGCGGGCTTTGACCTCACGAGTGGCTATGCCGAGGCAGGCTACACCTACTGGACCGATTTTTTGTTCCAGGCCATGTTTGCTGCTACCGCAGCGACGATTGTCTCTGGTGCGGTAGCAGAGCGGATCAAAATCTCTTCCTACCTTGTGTTCACCGTATTTTTTGTAGGGATGGTTTATCCCATCATTGGCTCTTGGAAGTGGGGCGGAGGATTTCTGGAAGAGCTTGGCTTTTATGACTTTGCAGGCTCCACCCTGGTACATTCGGTAGGCGGCTGGGGCGCTCTGGCGGGCATCATGCTACTTGGCCCTCGCTTGGGTAAGTACACCGATGGTAAGATCAATGATTTTCCCGGCTCTAGTGTGCCACTCGCAGTGATCGGGGTATTTTTGCTGTGGCTGGGCTGGTTTGGCTTCAACGGCGGCTCCGTCTTGTCGGCTGATCCGGCTTTGACTTCGCTGGTGCTGGTGACCACCTCGCTCTCGGCAGCGGCCGGGGCAGTAGGTGGTGCCCTAATGGCCTACTTTGTTTTCAACCGATTGGATCTGGGCATGGTGATCAACGGCATCCTCGCGGGTCTGGTGGGCATCACCGCTGGCGCCGACCTGATGAGCCCCTGGGAAGCGATGGTCATTGGCCTCATTTCTGGTGGATTGGTCGTGCTCTCTGCCGTGGGCATCGACCGGCTCAAGCTGGACGATTGTGTGGGGGCTATCTCAGTCCACCTCACCTGCGGTATGTTTGGCACCCTGGCAGTGGGAATTTTTGGTGATAAAGCTGGCCTAGGTCAATTTATCAACCAACTGATCGGCGTGGCTACCTGCGGCGTGGCCGCTTTTGCTTCTGCCTTTGCTATCTTTTATATACTCAAAGTAATCTGGGGCATTCGCGTGTCAGCAGAGCACGAAGCCAGCGGCCTGGATGCTCCCGAGCATGGCATCCGGGGCTACACCATCGTCTTCGACGAATAAGATTCGATCCATCCACCTTATTCCCTCGCTTCAAGCTATACCTTAACCTGTATCCTGACCTTTAGGTCGATGTTTATTGGCCTGAATGGCAAGCCCACCTTTTATGTGAGGCTTGCCATTTCAATATGCGATATTTTCTGAGAGCCCATCATGCTCGCCGCCAAGAGGCACAAAAAAGCTCGGACCCATCGGCCCGAGCTTTGATTAGCGAAGTAGTAGGAATAAGGCAGGTTGGTCGGCTTAGTCCTTATCAAAATCCAAGTGAAAATCATTTCCTTGGTTGGAGGTAGACTCATCCTGGCGTGGCGGTTGGGGTCGCGCTTCGCGCTGCTTATTGAGCAACTTGCCAGGATCGTTGCTGAGGCGCTCGGCCGCGATCTGGTCGCGCTTCAATTCATCACCCATCATGCTGGCTGCCGTGAACGAGGTGATCATGTCGTTCATCATGTCGCTGGCGTTGTTGGGAGAGTTGGGCATCAGGATGAGGTTGCTCCTATTGTTGGTGCCCATAGCCTGCAGGGTATCATAGTGCTGAGTAACCACGATCAGGGCCGAGGCTTCCTGGCTATTGATACCTACTTTGTTGAGGGCCTCCACCGAATCTTCCAGACCTTTGGCGATCTCACGACGCTGATCAGCGATGCCCTGGCCTTGCAGCTTTTTGGACTCGGCCTCGGCCTGGGCGATGGCTACGATCTTGATACGCTCGGCCTCGGCTTCGTATTTGGCGGCTAGCTTTTCCCGCTCGGCCGCGTTGATACGGTTCATGGAGATCTTTACCTCATGGTCAGGATCGATGTCCGTGACCAATGCCTTGACGATGCCGTAGCCGTAGCCGTCCATAGCCTCGGCTAGCTCAGCCTTGATGGCCACCGCAATGTCGTCTTTGCGGGC
This sequence comes from uncultured Bacteroidia bacterium, assembly GCA_964449365.1. Classification (GTDB taxonomy): domain Bacteria; phylum Bacteroidota; class Bacteroidia; order J057; family J057; genus CAYVAP01. The sequence continues at coordinate 1,595 of CAYVAP010000120.1, read as the reverse complement.
AAATACCTCGTCGAGCTTGAGCTTGGGTACCTCGGCGCGCACTACGTCAAAGACGTAAGAGGTAATCTGACGATGAGGATCGTCCAGCTCGTAAAAGGCATCGTAAATTTTAGACTTGAGTGCGTGGTACTGCACCGAGACCTTTAGCATCACAAATACGTTGTCGAGAGTCTTGGTCTCGACTTTTACGTCGAGCTGCTGGATCTTGAGGTTGACCCGGCCCGAGACCTTGTCGATGAAGGGGACCTTGATGTGAAAGCCGGGATCAGCGATGCGCTGAAATTTGCCCAGGCGCTCAATCACTGCCGCCTGCTGCTGGCGCACAATCACCCAGCCGCTGCGGACAAACGCGAGGCTGCCGATCACAATGGCAGCCGTGGTAAGAATAGATTCGACCATAAGAGTTAATGATTCGTAGTTCAAGATTCGTAATTTACCGACGTTTCCGCTGAGGAAGCTTCATTCGCCTCATGTGGTTAGACACTAAGCAAAGCAAAGACTAACCGTTTCGTTTATGGTTGAAAGATAATCATTTTAGGGAAAATTACGCAGTCTTCACAGTCCATACTTTTCCATCCTGCGATATAAGGCCGCGCGGGTGATGCCCAGCTCGCGGGCGGCCTGGCTGATGTTGCCTTTGTGATGGGTGATGGCCTTGCGGATAAGCATCTTCTCCATCTCTTCAAGGTTGAAGCTATCGAGGGTGGTGCCGCCCTCGTCCTCGCGATCTTCGATGTGGAAGGTAAAATCAGAAGGTTGCAACACCTTGCCTTCGCTCAGGATCACGGCCCGCTCCACGGCGTGGCGCAGCTCACGGATGTTGCCTGGCCAGTGGTACTTTTGTAGCTTCTTGAGGGTATTGGCAGCCATGCGCAGGCCGCTTTTCTGGTACTTGCTGGCATACTGCGCTAAGAAGTGATCCACCAGCAGAGGGATGTCTTGGGTGCGCTCGCGTAGGGGCGGCAGTTGAATTTCGACCGTGTTGATGCGGTAGAGCAGATCTTGGCGGAAGCGGTGATCCTTGACCAGCTCGTACAGCGGCTGATTGGTGGCGCAGACCAGCCGAATGTCCAGTTCGATGGGCTTGTGAGTACCCACGCGGGTTACCTGCCGATTTTGCAGCACAGTGAGCAACTTGGCCTGCAAGGGCTGCGACAGGTTGCCGATTTCATCCAGAAACAGCGTACCGCCCGAGGCTACCTCGAAGCGACCGGCCCGGTCTTCCTTGGCGTCGGTGAAGGCTCCCTTTTGGTGGCCAAACAGCTCGCTCTCAAACAGCGTGGGCGTGATGGCCCCCAGGTCTACGTTGATGAAGGCCTGATCATGGCGCGGCGATTGCCGATGGATCTCCCGGGCAATGAGCTCTTTACCCGTACCATTTTCCCCCAGAATGAGCACGTTGGTGTCAGTCTCGGCCACCTTGTCGATGGTGGCATAGATCTGCTGCATGGCCTCGCTCTGCCCGATGATGAGTGGCCCGGAACGCTGCGCTTCGTCCTGGTCCATGATGCGCTGCCGCGACTGTAGGTGCGTCAACTCGCGCTTGAACTGGCTCAGTTGGTAGGTCGGTCTGACCGTGGCCAGCAGCTTTTCGT
>CAYVAP010000119.1:0-9943 GCA_964449365.1 uncultured Bacteroidia bacterium | reverse complement strand
ACAAGGCCATTCAATAAATCAACCACTCTACCATTCAACCACTTTGAAGTATAACCCTGACATTCATCCACATGAGCCAAGAAAAAGAACACGGCCACAAGCTACGCCTGCTGTTGGTGATGCGCGCCCTGGTCGAGCGCCCCGATCACTACACCAAAAAGGCCCTGGCACAAAAGTTTGGGGTCCACGCTGATACCATCGCCAACTACTTCACCGACTTTGCTAACGCAGGCTTCGAACTGAACAAGGATCGGAAGCACCGCTACCGCTTCGCCGAGGACAGCACCTACGAGGCGCTGCGCGACTTGCTGCACTTCACTGATGAGGACCAAAACTACCTCCTCGAAGCGCTACAAAGCTTTGACCGCCACAGCCCTCGCAGCGAGCGCATTCAGCGCAAAGTGTCTGCCCTCTATGACTTCACCCAACTAGGCTACGAAAACCTACGCAAGCCCCACCTGGCCAAGATCAACCTCTTGCTACAAGCCAGGGCTGACCGTCAGCGTGTCACTTTGGGAGACTATCGCTCCTCCAACAGCAGCGAGATCCGGGATCGGCTGGTGGAGCCCTTTCATGTCAGTGCTGAGGAGGACGTCTTACACGCCCTCGACGTGGAGAAAAAAGCGATCCGCCATTATCGTATCTCGCGCATCGGTCACATCATCCTCCTGGATGACGCCTGGGCCTTCGAGGGCAAGCACAACATCATGCCCACCGATCCCTTTCGCATGGTGGATGCCCATCCGGTGTGGGTCCACCTGCGCCTCTCGGTGGGGGCTTACAATGAGCTGCTGGAGCGCTTTCCCCTCACGCGCCAATATGTACGCCCCGCCGCCGAGCCGGATATGTTCGACTTCGAGGCCCGCGTCAACCGTAAGTTCTACGGCCTGGCCAACTTCATCCTGGGCAACTATCACTTGAAGGTAGAGGTGGTCAGCCCGGATGAACTGAAGGATCACCTGCGAGAGATGGTGCGGCAGATGGATTTTTGAGAAATGTTTTTATACGTAGAGGCTCAACTAACGCTCAATGCCTTATATTCGTATGGAGTGGATACGAAACAGGCTTTTCAAAAGATGATCAACTACAGAGAATATATAACCATAGAGCCAGGCAAAAGAAGCGGGCAGCCTTGTATCCGAGGGATGAGGATCACAGTAGCTGATATTCTGAGTTACCTAGCTTCAGCGATGACAATCGAAGAAATCATCGAGGATTTTCCTAAATTGACTCCAGATGATATCTATGCTGCTCTTGCCTATGCTGCGGAAGCTCAAAAAGGGACAGAATCTCTAACCTTATCTAGTTAGGAAAAGAGGTTGTTGCGAGATTTCGCATTAGATACACAGGATTTTTATAACCCAATGCTAGTGGTTACGCAATTAATTAACGTGAAGATAATTATCGACAATAACCTATCCACCAAACTCCCGAAGCTACTGGAAGAGGAGTTTCCGGAAATGATTCATGTTGAGAGCCTGCGACTCGACATGGCCTCTGACCACCATATTTGGGAAACGGCACAGCAAGCAGGTTGTCATATTATTACGAAAGATAGTGATTTTCGCGCAATTCAGTTACTCTCAGGCTACCCACCTAAAATTATTTGGCTGCGCTGTGGAAACGTCAAGACTTCTTTCATAGCAAGTCTCCTCAAGAGGTACCATGTTACCATCAAAAAATTTCTATCGAGTCCTGATGGAGCCATCCTAGAAATCGAATCCTGAAGAGAACGCTTGCTAGCATGATTCCTAGACCTCTCTAAATATAATCGGACCATACTGGAATTGAAACATGCTTGTTGTCACCTATTTAATGGGTTAATCGCACCTTTTTGGAATCCCTCCCCCTGAGATGGGGGAGATTTTTTAACTTTTTTTAGGGGGTACGGAAGCCACTTCCCCAGGTGTGCCCATAGCTTTGAAATGAAAAGTCATCCCACATGAGAATACACATCAAAACATCACCCAATACAGAAAGAGTGCCCTACAGCTATCAAGTGAATCTGGTAGGCGCATTACACAAATGGTTGGGAAGGAACGAGGTTCATGACGAGCTCTCGCTGTACTCCCTTTCCTGGTTATCTCGTGGGAGAGCCGGCAAAGGAGGGTTGAACTTTCCTGCCGGAGCTAGCTATTTTGTCAGTTCCCCTGACACGGCGCTGATCAAGCAACTCATTCAAGGAATTCAAGCTCAGCCAGAAATTGCTTTTGGCTTACAGGTGACAGACCTGATGCTTCAGCCCCCACCGGAATTTGGCACTGAGCAGGTCTTTTTTTTGCAAAGCCCGGTGTTGATCAAGCGACAGATCGGGACAGATACCAAATTCTACTATCCAGAAGACCCAGAGTCAGATCAATTCCTTACCGAGACGTTGACCAACAAGCTCAAGCTGGCCAATCTCGGGGAAAAAGCCATTGAGGTATCTTTTGACCGCAGCTACCACAGCATCAAAAAGAAGTTGGCTACCTACAAGGGCATCGATAACAAGGGTACCCTATGTCCGGTGATGGTCAAGGGCGACCCTGAAGCGGTAGCTTTTGCCTGGGAAGTAGGAGTTGGGAACTCAACTGGAATTGGATTTGGAGCCTTAAAGTAATCGATCATGGAATACTACGTCGTCAAATATTCAGGTCCATTTGGGTTCATCAAACCCTGGACAGCCGTCCGCGACAGCGAGACGTTCAGCCAGCAGTTTCTTACCCCGAGCATTGTGGAGGGAATGGAGAAGAAGCTGTTTCCTGAGTTGCTGGGTAGGCCGGGGATCCATAAGGTGGTGCGGCATCGGTTGAGTTATGTAGGTTTAGATATGCAGCAAGAGCGCACGTGGGCCAAGGGGGGATTTAAAGCCACCAAAAATAAGAATACCTACAAAACGAACCTGGGAATCTTGAATAGAGGAGTAATGCTTCATCCCGATCTCTATTTGGCCTTTTTACATGAAGACGATGCCCAGGTTGCGGCAAGACAACACTTGTGCCTTTGCCGAAATGAAGACATCATTTATCCAGAAAAGATTGAATCCATGGCTCAGGAGGCCTTTGACGAAATAGATGGATTTGAGCTGATATTCTCAACCGCCGAAAAGGGATTCAAAGTAGGGCATAATCGGTTTGATGATGCGCATGAGATGTATGGTGAGTTGCGTGTATTTGGTAACCCGATCAGAGAAAGGCCATGAAACACTATGATAAAATTCTTGCCAAGAGCGAGGAAAACGGGGGATTGACCTTACTTGAGCATACCCAGCAAGTAACTCAAGCTATTGAGCTGTTTGCAGAGAGGTATCAGTGGGGATTTGACCTAGAGCTTGTGCGAAAAGGGGCGATCTTACACGATTTGGGAAAGGCTCATCCTCATTTTCAGCGTAAAATCCGAAAGGTCAAAGCTGATTCCCTAGAAGAAGAAAGACGATGGGACTTTGCTCACCGCCACGAGATATCGTCTTTGGGGTTTCTACCTATTTTTCCTCAGAACGAATGGGATACCCTGATTGATCTGGTCGTCGCTCATCATAAATCTATTCAAAACGATCCTGTCAACCGAGGAATTCTCGATCTGATTGAAAATGACGAAAAAACCATCGCTAATCACTTGATGGATTGGGAGGAATGGTCTCCTTATGGGATGGATATTCTGGAATTTTATAGGCTAGAAACCCACCCCATTAGTTATGAATCTGCCCAAGCAGCGATTGAATACGTCATAAGCTACTGCGAAGCAAGACCCAAAGGCTGGTCTCCTTTGAGGGGACTCCTTCGGTCGGCAGATCACTTTGCCTCTGCCTTCACTCATAAAACAGAAGCAAAATTAAAACCTCTGTTTGAAACGCCTGACCTCTCATTTTATCGAGACCCTGGGCGCTCGCATCCGCTTTATCCGCTATCTCAGCTCAATACTGATGACCCCAGGCCGCATACTTTAGTGGTAGCACCCACCGGAGCAGGCAAAACTGACTTTTTGCTGAAAAGGACTCGTGGCCGAGTGTTCTATACCCTGCCTTTTCAAGCCTCAATCAATGCGATGTGGGAGAGGTTGCGGGATACTATGCCGGCGCACCAAGACATCCGCTTGCTGCACGCAACTTCGAAGATTGTAAGCAAAGGGAGAATCGACGAACAGATACTCCAACCCTTACCGGGATCGTCTGCCAAGGTGCTGACTCCTCACCAGTTAGCAGCGATCATCTTTGGGACCTCAGGCTTTGAGACCGTCATGCTGGATGTCAAGGGGACGGACGTCATCTTGGATGAAATCCATACTTACTCCGATGTGTCTCGGGCAATGGTACTAGAGATCGTTAAGGTACTGCTTCGGCTGGACTGTTGCATTCACGTTGGCACCGCAACTATGCCCTCTATCCTTTATGACCGATTGAAGGAAATATTAGGGGGAGAAACAATGGTCTACGAAGTAAAACTCCCTCCAGAGACACTCGATGATTTTGACCGCCATCAAGTGTATAAAGTTGAAGAAGAAGAAGTCCTGCCTATTCTCACCAAGGCTTTTGAACAGCAGGATAAGGTGCTTTATGTGTGTAATACCGTAAAGAAAGCCCAAGAAGCTTTTGCGGAACTAGGCCATGCTTTCCCCGATGTTCCCAAAATGCTTATCCATAGCAGGTTTCGCCGAGGAGATCGGGTGCAACTTGAAACGCGGCTCAAAACTGAATTCAACGGAGACGGCAAGGAGTGGGGACAAGGGCTGAAGCCTTGCTTGGTGGTTTCTACCCAAGTAGTCGAAGTAAGCCTTGACATCAGCTTTGATCGCATGATCACGGCTTGTGCGCCCTTAGATAGCTTGATACAACGCTTTGGACGCATCAACCGCAAGCGAAGTGAACAAACCGTTGGGACCTACAAGCCTGTGCATGTGATTGCTCCCAGGGGCACGGTGCTGCCCTACCAAATGGACGTGCTAAAAGCGAGTTTTGACCAACTCCCAGAGGAAGGTGGGGTACTGCATGAGCGCGACCTGCAAGTAAAGATCGACGTCGTCTTTCCTAATTTGGATACGAGGCCAATAGACATCCACCTGATTTTTCAGAACGGTCGCTATAAGATCCGGCAGTTGACCAATCACAAAAAAGCCGTATTGGTCGAAGCCCTGGAAATCGAAAGCGCCACCTGCATTTTGGAGGCAAACGAAGATGCATACCTCTCTGCTAACTGGGAAGAAAGAATCCAGTTTGAAATTCCGATCAATTGGAAAACCCTTGCCAGACATGCCGACCAATATCATCAGTTAGAAGTCGGTGCATACCCTTACGTTATTCCCCAGCCCTTGGAAGAATACAAGCAATGGGGGCTTATTCTTACGGAACCTTCTCAAATTCTCTAACCATGTACACCAGCTATATCGGTAAAACATTCTTGCGACTTTACAACGAGCGAGAGGGAACAGAACTAAGTGCCCGCGACTTCTTCGATGAAGTATTTTTTCCACTTTTCTTTGATGATGAGCGGCATTTGATGCACGTCCACGGCTCTTCCTTCTTCCAACCCATGCCCGCCAAAAGTATTGGGCCAAACTCAACTAAGCATGAAGCTAAGCGCCAAAGACTGCATCAAAACATCCAGGAGGGAAAAGTCAGTGGTTCCACCTTTGTGGGTTATGCGGCGGAAGCCATCCAGGCGGTTTCTTCCGGGCAGATGAGTTCCATAAGTATGGATATTAGCTCAGAGGAGATTTATGCATCCTGGATAGGGGCAAGCTTTGGTATTGCCGGAGGAGGAGGCAGCATGTTGGTCAATGAGCCCAAGCTTCTGTGGATACTTTTTGAAGGTTGGACTGGTTATAGAAAGCTTATTAGCGAAACCCCGAATCTCAAGGGCAATCAGATCGATACTTGGAATGCACATTGGCTAGATCATGCTCTATCTCGTGATTTTGATCCGGACTATCCAATCGATGGATTGAAGATTTACCCTGAGGCAAACCCAGCAGGTAAAATGGCCATTCCTTCTTTGGCCTGGACTCGATCATTTTTCAACCTGTCCAAGCTCTTCCCTCAAAAAACAATCACAGCAAACACCTTTTACTATGATAAGACCAACAAAACCTATGGCTTTGTCAACCTAAAGCTTCCCGAAGTAAGCCGCCTTTATCAAATTCGCGACAAAGTATTTATAAACTCTTCCGAGAGTGCATTAACGAATCGTGAGCTTGAGAGCTTAGCGCCATTTTTTAATTTCCGAAGTGCCTGCATGCAGGGTACGATTGGATTGAAAGCCCTTGAACCAGCAGACCTGCGCAAGTATATGCCAAAAGGTACTTTTATGTATGCGCAGGGCAAAGACTTCAAATTCACTGAGGAGTCTTCATTTAACACTTACAAATTATTCAAAACCTGGATTATTGCCATGTTAAACAAGACAGAACTACTCGACTTAGCCTCTAAAATGGCTACGGCACTGCGCTCCCTTCAAGATGATCGAGGGAAGACCGTGCTGGCCAACTTAGCCAAAGAATTAAGAGAGGCAAAAAATGCTAGAGCATTTATCGAGGGGCTGACGCAAATTCTCGAACACCGGGAAGGCGACCCTCAAACCTTCAAAGAAGTGGTAGAGCAAGTGCTAAAAATGCCTTCCGATAATTTTCCACTTTTCATCACGCTGGTTCGATTCGAATACCAGTACCAAACCCACACAGCCTAACTTATCACTAACCATTAATTTCAATTCTTTTATTCTCATGAGTAACTCACCGTATATCTACCTACGAGGCCTCCGTTATGCTGTTCACACCGTCTTTGGGGTGAATGATGGGCAAAAGTTCTTCACCGATCCTCAGTTTGGCCGTCGTATGGCCTATTCTAGTGGGCAACAAGTCAAGCGCTCGATCATGGAAGCCCTGAACCTTCCTTTTGCAGCCATCACCTTCAACTGGGAAATCGACAAAAAAACACAGAAAGCCAGTCAAAAAGAGCCCCATTCTCCATGTGATCCTACTTTTGCAGACCAGTTGTTGGGCGGCTATATGAAGGCTGAATCTGGAAGCTTTACTGTAAAAAGGAGAAGTCCACTTTCCATTTCTGCCATGCGCCCGCTACATCCGCTTTTAGGAGGAATTGAATTCCCTACCGAAAATTTGACTTTTGACCGGACCTCTCACCCAGATCACCACCAAGTCAATGTTTACTGGGTAGATGGCAAAAAGCGAGGGGAAAAAATATCTGAAGGGGAACTAAAGGAATGGCTGACCAACAATCAAAGAAATCTTCCCAACAAGGCCTATATTCAGGAACAAAAGCGCGCCTCTGGCCTTTTTGTCTATGACATCGCCATCGACCTGCGTACCCTTTTCTGCGTTTCTAGCAATAAACTTGAGCCAGAGTTGTTTCCACATATCGAAGAAAAGCTAATAGCGGAAGACTGGGTGGCCGGAGAAAATATGTTTGGAAAGTGTATGATTTGTCCTGAACCAAAGCGAAAAGAAATCATCGAGTCATTAGCCGACGCACTGATCAACTGGCGCATCACGTCCAATCAGGCAAGAACTTTCAGCTTGATGGAGACCGTAGCGCTGGCGATTAGCGATAACGCTAACCAAATTGCGTATGCCATTCGTGGAGATTTGAGGGATGATACTGAGCGCCCACAGGCTACCCCCAAATTTGATGAAACAGCCAAGGCTAAGCTATACATCACCCCTTCTGCTGCGGGACATATTGCGGGAGCAACTGGGACGACTGACGCACTCGATAAAGCTAAGCAAGATTTGATAGATACCATGTTGAGTTTCCCTTACGAAACCCAACTTCAGTCAGCTTGATTTGTCCATGCTAACTTTATGTATAAGATCCCATGCCTCTGCTCCTAAAAGTCACCCTTTCCTACACCAGCAAGCCGCCGGTCTGGCGCAAAATCCTCATCGCTGCGGATGCCACCTTCGAGGACTTACACCGTGCCATCCAGGTGAGCTTTGGCTGGGAGAACTACCACCTCTGGGAGTTTGCGCCCAAGCCTTACCGGGGGGACCCGCGCATCGGGCCGCCGCAGGACGGAATGTTCGATGGGCTTGGGGAACCGATGCAGGTGGCATCAGAAGTGCTTCTTTCCACGGTGTTTGACCAGCCTAAGGCCAAGTTCAGCTATCTCTACGACATGGGAGACTCTTGGGAGCATCAGATCGTGCTGGAAAAGATCACTGACGAACCTGCACCCTTTCCGCAGTGTGTGGCGGGTAAGGGGGCTTGTCCTCCGGAGGATTGCGGGGGCATTCCAGGCTATTATGGGCTGGTTGAGGCCATCAACAACCCCAAGCATCGCAATCATGCAGACATGATGGATTGGATGGGACTTGAAGAGGGGGAAAAGTGGGACGTAACCGCTTTTGATCTGGAAGAAACGCAGGGGGAGATGAAACGGGCTTTTGGCTAAAAATCCTCCTCCTCCACCCCCTCAAACAGCTCGCCCAGGTCGATGGCCAGTTCTGGCAAAGTCAACGAAGCTACCTGGGCGGGCGCGGTGAAGGGCTGGGGCTGGAGGGGCTGATAGAGGCCCGCTTCGTTGCGGTGGTAGACTGCCACCGAGCGCTCGTAGGGAAACACGACCCAGTACTCCGGGATGCCCGCGTGCTGGTAGAGGTCAAATTTTTCGTGGAGGTCTTTGTGGGCCGTGCTGGAGGAGAGAATCTCGATCACCCAGTCGGGAGGGCCTTGACAGCCGCGCCGGTCGAGCTTGGCGGGGTCGCAGATCACGCAAAGGTCAGGTTGAACCACCGTGTCGACCTTATCATCGGTCTGCTGCTTGGGGGGCAGGGATAGCCGCACGTCGAAGGGCGCATGGAAGACCTTGCAGGGCTTGCCTCGGAGGTAGGACCATATCAGGCCGTGCAGGTTCCCAGAAAGATCCTGATGCCCCGTGCTCGGCGCGGGCGACATGCGAAAGACCTTGCCCCGAATGAGCTCCACCATCTCGTCGAACTGCCAGGTGAGGTAGTCGGCGTAGGTGTAGCGTTGGCTGAGGTCCAGTTGATTGATGTCGGTGATCATCGTTGATACTTAGAGAATTTAGAAGCGAGAAGTGAGACTGTTTCGTTGCGAGAAAAAGCGCAGTCAACTCGCTCATTTTGATCGCGGTGGCACCGGCCCCCCCTTCCATCCGCCATTCGTTCAGTTTAAAGATACAAAAACGACTTAAGTAACGCTCAAAAAATAAGTTGGCCTTCTTCGCCTGATCTCTCGTCCTATCTCTGCGTCATAAAACCTTCACCTGGCTCGCCAGGCTCAGGTTTTCTTCCTTGATCTAGAACGAGATCTCTAGCCGAATTAGGGAAGTTATTTTTCTCGCGTTACCAAAAAGCGGAGGGTAAAAAGCGAGACCCTGAATCTCCTTTTCTCAACCTCCCAAACTCCCAACCTCTTCCCTATGACCGCCACCGTCTACACCTACTTCCACCAGTGCCGTCGCAAGATGTGGCTGCACCACCATCAGATCACCCTGGAACACAGCTCCGACCTCGTCGCCGAAGGGCGGGTCATCCATGAGACGACGTATCAGCAGCGGCCGGGGCGCTACCGCGAGTTGCAGTTGCCGGGCATCAAGCTCGACCACTACGACCCGCAGGCGGGGGTGGTACATGAGGTGAAGAAGTCGCCCAAGCGGGCGGAGGCGCACGTGGCGCAGGTAAAGTATTACCTCTGGACGCTGGAGCAGCATGGGCTACCGGCTAGTCATGGTATCTTGGAGTACCCTCAGCAGCGGCAGCGGGAGGAGGTGTGGCTCAGTGACCTCGACCGGGCGGAGATCCCGCGGTGGGTGGCGGAGATCGAGGGGATCCTGGCGGGGGGCTGCCCGGAGCGGTTGGCGCAGCGGATGTGCAAAAACTGTAGCTACTACGACTTCTGCTGGAGCGGGGAGGGGGGATGGATTTGATGAGTTTGATAAGGGAAGCAAGAGTTTGACAAGAGAAACAAGAGGAAAACAAGAAAAACAAGAAG
>CAYVAP010000118.1:0-9994 GCA_964449365.1 uncultured Bacteroidia bacterium | reverse complement strand
AGATGCCCTCGAAATTGGGACCGATCTCCACCGTGGTGTCGAGGTAAGGACTATTCCCCTGCCACACCATGGCCATAGCCTCGCGCGGGTAGGCGTAGTAGTCAAAAGCCTGAAACCGCATGTGCAAGCTAAACTGCATCTCGCCGTGCTGATAGGCCAGCGCAAAAGGCGATGCCCAGTGGTTGAGCAGCAATTCGCTGGTTTGAGGGATGCTATTGACCAACTCGGATTGATCATAGTCTGATTGTCCGGCGTAGCGGGTCAGGTCTCCCAGGGTAAATCCGTTGTGGTAGATCTGAGAAGAGACGCTGGGCAGGGCCACCTGGTAGCGGGCCGCTTGCTTGAAAGCCGGATTGACAAAGGTGCTCTGGTAGGTCTGAGGCAAAAAGGTGAGGCCAATGTCGGCCTGTCCCCACAGCAGGGTGGGCAGCAAGGAAAGCAGGAGAAAAAAATGGCGTAGCATGGGGATGTTCTGATAGGGTGAAGAGGAGCCTGAAAACATAGGGGCCATTACTCGCCGCCAGCCGTCAGCGAATCGTAGGTATCGCGGCTAACGTTGAGGAGGGCTCGCAGACCCAGTTTGATGCCTAGTTGCTGCCCGTTGTAGAGCTTGACCGGAAAGCTGCCCGACCCAGTGGTGCGTAGATCGATGCGATACCCCAAAAAGGCCGCGTCGCTGAAATCCTCGTACTCCTCACGGGTGAGCATCACCAGCAATTCTTGGGGCGCGGTGCCGCTCGGCCGACCGTCGGTATCCACGGGCGCAGGCTCCATCAGGCGCGCGCCCTGATCATAAAGGGAGTCGATGAGCTGCTGGTTTTCGTCGTAGAAAAAGACCTGTAGCTCCGAAGCCAGCGGCAGGCCATTTTCGGTGAGCATTTTGAATTCCACCCATTCGACCAGATCTGGCGCGGGGAAGTCGGAGGTCAACGCAAAGGTGTCGCGGTAGGTGATGCCAGGGGTACTGAAGTCGAGGGGAATTTCGCTGCGTATTCGCACGGTGAGGCGAGAGCTTTCGTCGATGAAGTGGAGGCTCCCACTGCCAGCAGGCAGGATGCCCACCCGACTGGCAGAGCGGATAGAGTCCGGCAGCAGCTCTAGCAGCTCGCTCAGGTTGGAGTTGCTGTTGTCCATGGCCAGCTCGGTGCGGCGCGTTTGTCCCACTTGGCTGAGGGTAGGATAAGCAAGCTCGATGCCGTTGGCGAGGGTTGGGTTTTGCAGAGAAACCTGCGCCACCCCATCTTTGATACCCGTAAATTCATCGAAGCTCAATACCAGGGGCATACCCAGCCCATTTTCTGCGTCGACGTAAAGGCGAGGCGCTTCCAGTTGCACCGATGAGCCTTCGAAGCGGCTAAAAAAGCTGGTGCCAGAAATCTGGACCTTGGCGAAAATTTCTCCCGGGGTGAAAGACCCCTCCGCGTAGGAAAGCACCAAGCTATCCATACCCACGGCAAAGCCCTGCGGATCCAGCGCGGTGCCACTCTCGGGGTTGCGCAGGGTGTATTCCAACCCAAAACTGCCGTCGGGCATCACAAACTCGTAACCTAGCAGCGAGGTATCGCCTACCACGGTGGCTGGCCCCGAGACGACCCGCGTGATGGTGAGAGGCTGTCCATTTCGCTGAGCATCAGGCAGGTTGATCACCATCTCGTACGTCCCCTGCACACCGATGCTGAAGCCATAAAAAAAGCGCCCTGATTTGACGCTGGCGCGGGTAAAGTTGCCGCCCCCTAGCAGTGGGATGGGGAGCGCATTGGTACTGTCCTGCACCGGAATCTGAAAGGTGCCGACGTTCAGCAACGCGGCGGCGGAGTAGCTGAAGAGCGAATCTTCGAAGGCCAGGGTAATCAGTCCTTCGGGATCGCTGCTGACCTCTACGCCCTGCTCGTTGAGGCGGGGTAGCAGAGAGTCGATGTCAAAGACGGTGTTTAGCAGCGGCAGCGCGAGTTCTGGGCGCAGGGTGACCTCTTGCAGGTCGTCTAGGTCTTCACGCAGGCCACAGCCCGTCCCGAGACCCAAGCACCCCAATCCCAGCAACAACAGGAAAGAATAAGCAAAGCGACGCATAGTGATGGCGGTTTTGTTTGCTCGAATATCAAACAAGGACAGTACCACTCCCGGCCCCCTGAGGATGAAAACCCAAAGCCGCCGCCTGAACCGGGGAGGATTGTGCGTGAAATGTAATATCCGTTCAACTTAATGCTCACCGCGCGGGCTGTCTGAGGGATAGACAGCATACGCCCCTGGCAGGACATGACCTGCAGGGGCGTGAAGTAAGCACGATTATGCTATCTATCAGCTATTCTGATGCGCCTATGTGAAAGAGCCATAGAGAGAATGGAGGCCATAGGGGAAATAAAGGCAGAGCACCTATGCTCCTCATATCCTCGTTCTCCGTTGCCACAGCCTTCAGACTCCACCCCCCCTTCCCTGATACGCCATCACCGCATCAGCGTCACCGTTCCGCCGAAGGTTTTGCCTACCCCGTTGAAGTCGGTACCACGCACCACGTAGGTGTAGACTCCCTCCTGCACGGGTCGGCCCTGATGAGTCCCATCCCAGCCGTCTTCGAGGTTGCGGCTTTCGAAGAGCAACTTGCCCCAGCGATCGTAGATCTGCAGATGGAAGTGGCGCAGATGGAAGCCCATCACAAACCACGCATCATTGACCCCGTCGCCGTTCGGGCTGAAGGCATTGGGTGCGTAAAAATTGGACTCGATCCGCACACATACTTCGTTGGAGTAGCTCACCTGCTCATTGTGGCCCAATTCTACCGCCATGATGCGATAGCAATACTGGCCCTGATCCAGGTTGGTCACCTGATCGAAGTAGCTGCTCACCGTGCCTTGCACGATATCCACCAACTGCCACTGCCCGGTGGCCTGGTTGAAGACCTCGATGCGGTACTCTTGCACCCCAAAGCGCCAGTCTTCATACCGCGACCAATCGAGCTGGGTGCCGCTGCCGTTGTCGGCCCCCTCGGCTTGCAGGCGCACCGTCTTACCGATACGGCTGACCGGGGTCGTATTGCCACAGCTATCCTGGGCCGAAAGCCGATAGCGGTAGCTGTAGCGGCGCACATCCACGTCGGTATCGTTGAATTTCTCCCGGTTGGGCGGCAGGGTCGCCAAGGCGTTGAAGGCTCCCTCATCGGTGGCTTTCTCGATGTAGAGAATGGCCCCCCCTGGTACCGACAGTTTTTTCCACTCCAACAATACCGATCGGCTGTCCTCCACCGTAGCGCGTAGTACCTCGGGCGCATCGCCCCGAATCGAGCCGCCACTGATGGCAAAGGTCGTATCGCTCCAGCTTTCTCTCCATCGGCGATCGCCGATGGCCAGGATGCGATAGCTGCGATCCTGAAAACAGGTCTCCACCGGATCGGCGTAGCTAGTGGTATTGCCCGGCACCGTGGCCAGCAAGGTTACATCCGCCGGATTGTACGACGATACGCGGTAGACCTCATAGCGATCAGGCGTCCAGCCCCGGTACTCATTCCAGGTGACCAGCACCTGACCCGGCAATTCGATGGTCTCTACGTCGATGGTGCAATGTCCCTCGGTCGTGATCAGCTTCGACTCCGTGCCACAGAAGTTTGAGACCGTAACCTTGTAGCAATAGCGCTGGTTGCGGGTGTCCAATCCTTCGTCGATGTACACCGTGTCGTTGACATAGCTCGTGGTATACACCGGCACGTAGCCCACGCCAAGCTCTTCGCGGTAGACCGTGTAGGTCTGAAAATCTTCCACCTCGTGCGCCGCAAAGCGCACCTCCACCTGAGTATTGCTCAGCACCGATACCCGATGCAGGCCAATGGGCTCAGGCTCCAGATCGCCCAGCACCTCTACCATCTCTGGCTTTCGCACGGTGTCCTTACACCCGAGCGAGTCGGTTACTACCAGTCGCACGTCATACACGCCGGCCTCGTCGTAGGTGTAGCTCACCTCCGGTTGCAGCGTCGCGTTGATGCCGCCATCTCCAAAGCGCCATTCCCACTTGGCCATGCCCACTTGCCCGCTGGCTTCAGCCGCAAATGTCGCCTCCACCGGAGGACAATCAGCCTCGTAGTCCACGAAGAAGTCAGCCTCAGGATGATCCAGGGTGATGTAGTTTACCTTCTCCACCTCGTCGCCACAGCCGTAGCGGTCTGTGATCGAGAGGCGCACCGTGTAGATGCCATCCTGCTCGTAGCTGTGAATGGGGTTTTGCTGGCTGGAGGTATTCCCGTCGCCAAAGTCCCAGGTCCATTGGTTAGGCGCGTGATCCGTCAGATCGCTGAAGCGAATATCCGTCGGCGCACAACCCACAGTATCAGCCGCCCTGAAGTCTGCTACTGGCACCGGTCGCACGTGGATCAACTGGGTGATGGTGTCGGTACAGCCATTGGCATCCATCACTACCAGACGCACCGTGAAGTCGCCCACTTGCTCAAAGAAATGGCTGAAGCTCTTCGACGAACTGAGCACGTTGTCGCCCACGATCCAATCCCACTCCACGATGCCATAAGGACTACTGCTGAAATCTTCGAAGTCCACCCGGAAAGGCACACAGCCACTGGTGTCTGAGGCTTGCAGCCCAGCCGTCGGTGGCTGATAGATCTCCACCGCTTCGGGCTGCACCATGGTATCGCGACAGCCCAGCACGTTGGTTATCACCAGACGCACATCGTAGGTGCCCGCTTGCGTGTACGTGTGGGTCGGATTTTCCTGCACCGAAGCCGTGCCATCGCCCAAGAGCCACTGCCAGCCCGTGAGGGTGGTATCGGCCAGCGCCTGGCTGCTAAACTGCACCGTGGTGTATTCGCAGCCTGCCTCCACATCCAGCTCAAAGTCAGCCGTGGGATGGCTCAGCCGTACGTAGGACGGCTTGGTCAGCGTATCGCCACAGCCTACCTGGTCGATCACCGTCAGGGTAACGTCGTAGACGCCATCTGCCGTGTACAGGTGCTGCACGTTGGGGCCGCTGCCACTGTTGCCATCGCCAAAGTCCCACAGCCAGTCCATGATCGGCTTGGTCGAGGTACTCTGGCTATTGAACGCCGCCTCTTGCGGGGCACAGCCCAGCCTATCAGGCGACATAAAAGCCGCTATCGGCGAGGCCACCGCAGTGATCTCTTGCTCGGCGCTATCCACGCAGCCCAGGGCGTCAGCCACCAGCAGCTTCACCGTGAAGTCGCCTGCCTGGGTGAAAGTATAGCTCGGCTCCTGCTGCGCGCTGCTGTCGCCATTGCCAAAGCTCCATTGCCAGTCGATCACCTGCGCCGAAACGGCCTGGGTCTGATCGTTGAAGCTCACCGTCAGCGGCGAGCAACCAATGCTATCGCTAGGCAAGAAATGGGCCATCGGCGGCGTCGATACGCTCACTGCGTTGATCACATTGCGGGTGCGCACGCAGCCCAGCGCGTTGGTGACCGTCAGGCTTACGTCGTACTGGCCGGGATTGGCGTAGGTGTGCGAAGGATGTTGCACCACCGAGGTATTGCCATCGCCAAAGTCCCACAGCCAGCTCACCAGCGAGGTGTCGCCCAGAGTTTCGTCGGTGAAGTTCACCAGCAAACCAGGACAGCCATTGGGTTGATCCAGGCTAAACGCTGGGGTAGGCGCTCCCAATTGCACGTACTGGGGCTTCCGCAAGGTATCTCGGCAGCCATGGGCATCGATCGCAATCAGGCGCACCTCGTAGGTGCCATCGGCCGTGTAAGTATGCTGCGGAGCCTGCACCGTGCTGCTATTGCCATCCCCGAAGCGCCACTGCCAGCTCGTGATGGGGGCCGGACCATTGCTCAGGTCGAAAAATTCAGCCACGTGTGGCGCACAGCCCGCCGTATCCACACTGAGGAAGTCCGCCGTCGGACGCGCATAAGCCGTCAGCGTCCGCGTCAAGGTCGATGAGCAACCATGGTTGTCCGTCGTGATCAGCGTCACGTCGTAGCTACCCGGCGCGGTGTAGAGATGCGTCGGATTTTTCGCCGTCGACGAATCACCGTCGCCAAAGGTCCACAGCCAGCTCACGATAGGGGCCGAATTGCCCACCGAATGGTCGATCAGGCTGGCATTGAACGGCGCACAGCCTGCCATGGCCGCCGGGGTAAACAAGGTGGTAGGAGCCTGCCACACCTCTATTGCCGTGGGCAAAGTGATGCTGTGGCTACAGCCCCGGGCATTGGTCACCGTCAGGGTTACGTCATAGGTGCCTGCCGCAGTGTACATATGTACCGGATGCTGGTCGGTCGAGGTGCTGCCGTCGCCAAATTCCCAGAACCAGCTCGTCAGGATGGTATCCCCGATCGATTGATCCAGGAAGCTCACGTTGGTACCCGGGCAGGTCTGATTGGTGCCAATGGTGAAGGCCGCCGTGGGGCGCGTCAGCTCGATGTAGGCCACCCGCGTGGTCGTGTCGGAGCAGCCATTGGCATCCGTTACCGACAGGCCCACGTCGTAGGTGCCGTCGCTGGTGTAGGTATGCGTGGGAAACTGCACGTTCGAGGTGTTGCCATCGCCAAAGCTCCAGCCCCAGCTCACCAGATTGGCATCGCCGGCGTTGGATTGATCCAGGAAGCCAATGTCGATGCTGGCACAGCCCTTGGTCTCGTCGGCCACGAAGGCCGCATCCGGCACTTGATAAGCCTCCACCGTGCGGCGCGCCGTATCGGTACAGCCGTTGGCGTCGGTGGCCACCAGCATCACTTCATATTCGCCCGGCGAGACGAAGGTATTGTTCGGGTTGGTGAAAATCGACCCCTTGCCATCGCCGAAGTCCCAACTCCAGGCGCTGATGGGTACGCTGCCCGGCGTCGAGCTGTTGGTAAAGCTCGCAGCAAAAGGCGCACAGCCAGAGGGATCATTTGCGTTGAACGCGGCAATCGGCTGATCCAGCACCTCGATCAACATCGGCTTGACCACCGTATCCACACAGCCTTCGCTGTTGATGATCACCAGGCGCACCGTGTAGCTACCTGCCGCAGCATAAGCATGGCTTACGTTGGCCCCGCTACTGGTGCTGCCATCGCCAAATTGCCAGCTCCAGCTCTGCACCGGATCGGCCGATTGGGTCGCATCGGCAAAGCTCACCGTGGTACCCGGACAGACGATCGAATCGCTCACGGTGAAGTCGGCCACCGGATTTTCCAGGTTGATGTACGCGGGCTTCAGCAGGGTCTGGGTACAGCCGTTGGCGTCGGTTACGCTCAGGCGCACGTCGTAGCTGCCGTCGCTACCGTAGGTATGGGTGGGGAAAGCCTGGGTGGAGGTATTCCCGTCGCCAAATTCCCACAGACGGCTCACGATGGCAGTCTGTCCCAGCGACTGATCGAAGAACTGGATGCTGCGCGGCGCACAGCCCGAGGTATCGCTGGCCGAAAATTCGACCGTAGGCAAGGCCCGCACCCGCACCGGATGGCGCACCGTGTCAGTACAGCCGTTGGCGTCGATGGCCATCAGTTGCACCTGGTACAAGCCTGGCGCGCTGAAGCTCTGCGTCGGCGTGGGCTGGGTCGAGCTGTTGCCGTTGCCAAAGTTCCACTGGTAGCCCGTCAGCGCTTCGTCGCCCTGGGTCGAGCCATTGAAAAAGCTCAAGGTCAGCGGCGCACAACCTGCCGTATCCACCGGAGTGAAAGCCGCCGTTGGGGGCTGGTAAATCTGCACCAAATTGCTCTTGACCTCGGTATCGCCACAGCCTAGCACGTTGGTGATGGTCAGGGTTACGGTGTAGGTCCCCGGGGTCGCATAGGTATGCGTAGGGTCTTGCTGCGTCGAGGTGGTCCCGTCGCCAAAGTTCCACAGCCAACTGGCCAAGGTCGTATCCGGCAGCGATTCATCTGTGAAGTCGATGCTCAGATTCGGACAAGCGGCCGTGGGCGTATGGCTAAAGTCCGCCACCGGATGGCTCAGACGGATGTACTGCGGGCGCAGCAGCGTATCGCCACAGCCATTGAGATCGATCACGATCAGCGAGACGGTGTACACCCCATCGTTGGCATAAGTGTGGCTCGGGTTCTCCTGCGTCGAAGTATTGCCATCGCCGAAGTCCCATTCCCAGCTCGCAATCGGCGCACCGCTCTGAGTCAAATCGCTAAACTGAATGGCTTGCGGGGCACATCCTGTGCGGACGTTGGCACTGAAGTCGACCACTGGCTTCGGATTCACCGTGATAACGATGGTGGTGTCGTCGGTACATCCGTTGGCGTCTATCACCGTGAGGGTAACTGGATAGCTGCCCCCGGCAGTGAAGGTATGGGTAGCCGAAGCTGAGCCAGCCGAGCCGCCATCGCCAAAGTTGTAGCTCCACAGCATCAAAGGTGCAGTCGAGGCGGTCGACAAATCGCTGAAGTCTACCGTCAACGGGGCACAGCCCTCCGTCGCGCTGGGGGCAAAGCTCGCCATCGGCGGCGCAAGTACCTCCACCTGGCCCATGGCCGTCGCCTGGCAACCAAACACGTTGGTGATGGTCAACTCGACCGTGTAGGTGCCCGGCGTGGCAAAGCTATGAACGGGGTTCTGTACATTGGCACTGTTGCCGTCGCCAAAATCCCAGGCCCAGTTCGTGATCGGATAGTCCGGCGTCGACTGGTCGAAGAACTGCACTGGCGAGCCCGGACAAACCACGTCTACATCCTGCACAAAGGCCGCGATGGGGCGCGTCAGGTTGATGTAGTCGGGTTTGATCATGGTATCGGCACAGCCAAATTCATCCCAAACCACTAGCGTTACCGTGTAGGTACCGGTGTTTAGGTAGGTATGAGTCGGGTTCTGCACGCTGGCGCTGTCGCCATCGCCAAAGTACCATTTCCAGGCCACGATATCGTAGTCGCTGCTGCTCAGGTCTGCGAATTCGATCTCCTGCTCACAACCGATGGTATCGGGCGAGAAGAAATCCGCCTGCGGCGGCTCCGGCACCAGCAAGTTGCGGGTAACGCTTTCGCTACAGCCGCGGTTGTCAATGGTGGTCAGCGTAATGGCATAGCTGCCTGGCACAGGGTAATAGGCCGTTGGATCCTGGGCGTTCGAGGTATCGCCGTTGCCAAAGTCCCAGTGCCACTGCACGATGGGGAAGCTATTGGCCACCGACTGGTCCCTCAGGTCCAGGCTCATCGGCACACAACCCACCGTGTCGCTCATCGCAAATTGCGGCGTAGGCGGAGTCAGCACCTCGATCAGGGTGTTCTTCACGATCGAATCTTCGCAGCCCAGCACGTTGTGGATCGTCAGGCTCACCGCGTAGGTCCCCGGCGCGCTGTACAGGTGCGTCGGATTCGGGCCGCTGCCCGTGCTGCCATCGCCAAAGTCCCAGCTCCACTGCACAAGCGTGGTGTCGGGCGTCGAGGCATCACTGATCTGCACCTCGGTACCAGGACAGATCTGGGTCTGACTGACCGTAAAATCCGCCACCGGATGGCTCAGGCGAATGTACTGCGGACGCACCAAGGTGTCGCGGCAGCCATTCTCATCCTCCACCATCAGCGACACGTCATACACGCCATCTGCCGCATAGGTATGCGTCGGGAACTGCTGGGTCGAGCTATTGCCATCGCCAAAGTTCCAGTCAAAGCTCCTCAGGTCGTAGTCGCCGCTGCTCAGGTTGGTGAATGCCACCGCCTGCGGGGCACAGCCGAGCAGGTCGTCGCCCTCGAAATCTGCCACCGGCAAGGTGGTCGCCGTTACGCTGTAGCGGAAGGTATCGGCACAGCCCGCCACGTCGGTCGTGATCAGGGTGACCTCGTAGGTGCCCGGCGTGCCGTAGGTGCGCGTTGGGTTGGCCTGGGTCGAAGTGGTCCCGTTGCCGAAGCTCCATTGGTACCCGGCGATGCTGCGATCGCCCGCCACGCTCCCGTTGGCAAAGCTCACCGTGAAGGGCGTACAGCCGCTGTCTGCCGAAGGCGAGAAGGTCGCCACCGGCGGCGCGAGCACGTCAATGTTCAGCGTCTCGCTGTAGGTGTCAGAGCAGCCCAGCACGTTGGTTACCGTCAGGGTCACCACGTAGCTGCCGTCCGTGG
>CAYVAP010000117.1:0-10027 GCA_964449365.1 uncultured Bacteroidia bacterium | reverse complement strand
AGCAACCTCACCTTCAGCCTCATCTTGTATCCAGCGCTGCCAGCTACCGAGATGTTTTTGATGAGTAAAGTGGCGGCACTCGCCTTACATGGCTGCGTGTCTGAGCTACTGCCACAAGCCCAAGTGTTGATCAAGTGGCCCAACGATTTGCTGGTCAACGGACGCAAGGCGGCAGGCATTCTGATCGAAAATCAACTGCAAGGGGGGCGCATCAGCAGTTCGATCCTGGGGTTGGGCCTAAACGTCAACCAGCAGGTGTTTCCGCCTGAATTGGCGGCGCGTGGCAGTAGCCTCTCGCGAGAAGCGGGACACTCATTTGCGCTAGAAAGAGTGCTCGCTCGCCTGCTCGATTATTTTGATCGCTGCCTAGCCCGCCTGGCCACCTATCAGTGGGCCTGGCTGGATCGGCACTACCTGGATCGGCTCTTTGGCTACCAGGAAACGGTATGGGTAGAAGAAAACGGCCACCTGAGCCAACGAGAGCTGATCGGAGTGGAAAAAACCGGGCGGCTGGCCCTGGCCCGAACTGGCAAGGTGACCTATTACGACATCAAGGCGGTACGGCTGCTGCTGCCGGGAGAGGAGCGCTCGAGTTCACAGCGAGACATTTGACAGTTATTAGTTTTGCGGTTGAAGGTTGAAAGTTGAAAGTAGTTGAAGGTAAACATAGCCGCTGGGCGCGGCCACTAAGTAAGCCAAGAGGCTCATCTTCTAATCGGGAATCACGAATCATTCACATTGATGTATCTTCATCATCTCACCGCCATAGCCAGCGATGCGCAGCGCAGCCACGATTTCTATACCCGGGTGCTGGGCTTGCACCTGATCAAGCAGACGGTCCACTACGAAGACCTTGCCTCCTATCACCTCTACTATGGCGATGCCAAGGGTACGCCGGGCACGGTGGTGTCGCTGTTTGTCTTTCCGGGTATTCGACAGGGCGGAGTGGGCAAAGGGCAAATCGCTACTCTAGGGCTGCGCATCGCAGCGGCGGAGGTAGAGGCTTGGCTCGACTGGCTGGCCAAGCACGATATTTTGCACAAGTACCCACAGCAGCGCGGCGTGGAAACGGTGGTCTACCTGGAAGATCCCGACGGCCTGGGGATCGAGTTAATAGCTGGGCCAGAAGCCACGCCCTTGCCTGGGGGAGATCGCCCACAGGTACATGGCCTCTACAGCGCCGAGATCTGGCTGCCGACCTTCGCGCGGCTGGGGTCTTTTTTCACCCAGACGTTGGGGCTGGCGCTGATCCGGGAGCAGGGCCAGCGCTTTCGCTACGGCAGCGCCGATGCTCCCGGGCATTACCTGGATATTTTGTGGGGGCAGGATGGGTCCTTTGGGGTGCGCGGCACCGGCACGGTGGATCACGTAGCGCTACAGGTGCCCGATGACGCCGCGTTGATGCAGTGGCGGCAGCACCTCAAAGCCGCCAGGCTCACCCCTACCCCTATCCGGGAGCGTACCTATTTTCGCTCGGTGTACGTGGAAGCGGTGCCGGGTGTCGTGATCGAATTGGCTACTGAGGGGCCGGGCTTTGCGGTCGATGAGGCCCCCGACGCGCTGGGCCGCGAGCTGCAGGTGCCTCGCTGGGAGCAGTTTCGGCGGGCGGAGTTGCAAGCGGCGCTGCCAGCTTTGCAAGGGTGAAGAATCAAGGATGGCACGGTTGGGCCACATCCCTCAGCCCTAGCCTCGCTCCCCTTCCCGGCGCTCATCGTCTTCACGATACTGCGAGCGGATTTCAGGGAAAGGATCATAGCTATTGTCTAGCTCGTCGTCAAATTCCTCCTCGGGTAGCGGCTCCTGAGCCAGGCGTTTGTCGCGCTCGTTGATCATGTAAAGAGCCTGAAAGGCGAAGCCAATTCCCATACCAATAAACAGCCCGGCGGGGATGTTGCCAAAGATGAAGCCTAGCCCCATACCGGCAAACATCGGCCCGATGAAGAGCAAGCCTTTGATCTGGCTTTTTTGGTCCTTTGGTTTTTTCATAGCAGAAAGATACGATGCTGGCGGGAAAAGTCGAAAGCAGACTCAACTCAATCTCTCTCTGGATCAATGTGACCGAGGTATAAGTTCTGCTGATCTTGCCAAATGAGGGTCTGGCGATATACCATGAAAGAATCTGGCGAAAACTGGCTGAGGTCGGTACGGAGGCAGGTAGTAAATTCGAGATGGCCTCGTCGCCAGATAGCAAGATGCTGACTCAGAAGGGAGGAGTTGTCGGGCTGAGGAGCATACCAGGCGGCGAGCTGCAGGTGGGTAGACAAGGCGAGGAAATCGATGGGTAGATCGGGCAGGGGGGGCGGGTCGAGGGCCTGGATCGGCAGGGGCCAATCGGCAAGCGGGATAGCCTGAGGAAGATGGATATCGGCAAAGAGGAGCGATTCACCCTGCTGACGAGCCTGATGCCATGCTTGGGCGGAAAGGCTCTCGGCCCGTCCTTCGGCCAGCGAGAGTCGCTCTCGCCGCTGCGGCAACTGCGCATGGCGGGCGAGGATGCCCTCGGGGGTCAGGCCCACACAGCGGCGTAGCGGGTCCGACCAGCGCAACGATCCATCGGAGTGATTGTAGACGTAGATACCCTGCGGAATGGGCAGCGTAGGGTCGCCATACCCCTGTAGAATGATGGCCCCCTGCCAGCCACCGTATAGGCTTACCCACCATGGATCAGGGAGGGCCAGGGAGAGCGCGACTGGCTCCGGCACGTGGCAGGCAGTAGAAAAAAAATCTGCTCGTTTTTTGGTAGCATCACGGGTCTCGATCAGCAAGGCTTCGCGCGGCGGGTCGACCGTCAGTCGCCAGATTTTTCCGGAAAACGATAGTTTTTGCAGCCAGCTATTCATCAAAAGGAAGGGTTTGTGGAGAAAAGTAACTTTCAGAAATCATTGAAAATGAACAGCATATAGATGCGAAGTCATATGTATTGAGCATCAAGGGACTTGGTATGTTTATCCAACTAATCAAAACTTTCAACAAAAATAGGCCGTATGGAGAGTGTACGCCTAGCCTGCATGGCATAGTATTTATTTGATATTCAATTAATTCTATGGCTTGCTGTTGCAACAATAATTTTGTTCAGCTTTTTGCGCCCCCCAAATTTTCTGTTTAATTTAGTCATCTAACGGTTCAACAAAGGTATTGACATTGATTCCTTTACCGTTATTTTTGTACAGAACTTTCAGAAATTACCATAAGTTATGACAGCTTTAGAGTTCAACACTGCCGTTATTGATATGTATAAGTCGCTCAAGCCTATCGCCTTTAAGCTGACACGCGACTCGGAAGAAGCCAATGACCTACTGCAAGAAACTTTGTTGAAAGCGATTGCCAATCGGGACAAGTTTACGGAAGGGACAAATCTCAAAGCTTGGCTTTATACGATCATGAAGAATACCTTCATCACCAACTATCACCGCCTAGTAAAGCGTAAGACTTTTATCGACACCACCGATAACTTACACTTTATCAACTCTTCCAAGGCCATCACTGAAAATGGTGCCGGTAGCAAGCTCGCTCTCGACGAGATCCACGCTGCCATCAAGGACTTGAGCTACGAGTACAAGACACCCTTTATGATGCACTACAAAGGGTATAAATACTACGAAATTGCTGACATCCTCAATATTCCCATTGGTACGGTAAAGAACCGTATCCACATCGCTCGCAAAGAACTCAAGGCTAAGTTGAAAAGCTACTCTGGCAAATAGCATTATCAGCTTGAACAGTCATCGCTTTTTGTCGAGCATATTTATTCGGCTCTAGAAAACAAACTTCATCCGATGCGGTTGATTTACTCATCGAAAAGGAGTTAACCAAAATGCTCGTAGCGACTGCTTCTAGCTCTGTCATAACTAATAAATTGATTGTCGAGCTTATCTAAGAGACAACTCCTCTTAACTTGGGGAGTTGTCTTTTTTTGCTTCGCTCCGGCCCCTTGACTCCACTCTATCTTCGTTCCTACCCGACAATCGTTTTTGCTATGTCTGCTCCGATGGAACTCTACCAAAATACCTGCTTGGCATGCAGCAAGCTGATCACCCGCAGCTACAGCACCTCGTTCACGCTGGGTATTCGTACGCTGGCTAGGCGCTACCACCTGCCTATTTACGCCATCTATGGCTTTGTGCGGGCCGCCGATGAGATTGTAGACACTTTTCACAACTATGACAAGGCTGCCCTGCTGACGCAATTCGAGCGGGATACCTACCACGCCATTGAGATGGGGCTAAGCCTCAATCCGGTGCTACACTCTTTTCAGGGGGTGGTAAACCAGTACAAGATCGAGCACGAGCTGATCGACGCCTTTTTGCGCAGCATGAAGATGGACCTACACCGCAACGTGTATGACCGCGAGGGCTACGAAGACTATATTTATGGCTCTGCCGAGGTGGTGGGTCTGATGTGCCTAAGGGTATTTTGCGAAGGGGACGAAGCTGCGTATCAGCGCCTCAAAGAGCCTGCCCGTAGTCTGGGCAAGGCCTTTCAGAAAGTCAATTTTCTGCGCGATATGAAGAGCGACTACGAAGAGCGAGGTCGGGTGTACTTTCCGGGGGTGGATTTCGAGGCCTTCGATCAACCTGCCAAAGACCTGATCGAGGCTGACATTCGCCGCGACTTCGAGCATGCCTACACGGGCATCCTGCAACTGCCCGAAGGAGCCCGCAAAGGGGTTTTGCTAGCTTACAAATATTACGTGCGCCTCTTCAAAAAAATCTGTGGCATGCCGCCCACTCGCATTCTGCAGGAGCGCATCCGCATTCCCGACTCGCAAAAGCTAGCCATTTTGGCCGGTACTTATGTTCGTCATCAATTCAGCCTGCTGTGAAGCTATCTCTCCCGCAAATCCGAGTCCGCTACCGTGAGTCTGTCGGTGATCGCGAAGAGGCAGAAGCCCTCTGGCGCAAGTTCAAAGATTACCGGGGGGAAGACGGCGTGATCCTGGCCTACAAGGCTGCCACCCGCATCCTGATGTCGCATCATAGTTGGATGCCTATGGAGAAACTGGCCTACCTCAAAGAAGCTATGTACCTCTTTCGGCAAGCGGTGAGCTATGCTCCTGACAACATCGAGGTGCGCTTTCTGCGCTTTTCTATTGAGCACCGCCTGCCTGCCTATCTCAACGAGTCGAGAAATCTCGAAGAAGACAAAGCCGTCATCCTAGCCAGCGCCGAGCGCTATCAGGACTTTTCCCTCAACCGAGCAGAACTAGAGGCCATGTTTGACTTCTTCGAAGCCTGCGACCGCTTCACCAAAGCAGAACTCGCACAGCTCCGCGCGGTAGTCAAATAATTCAGAATTCGCCCGCACGGCACAGCCCCCTATCGGTTCCCAAGCATCGGGAAACAAAGCAACGTCTCCCCCAAGATATCCGTTATTCGCCGATCATTGCTCACTGGCCATCGATCACGGATCACCGATCATTGCCCACTGTTCACCGATCACCATTACTGATCACTGTTCACTGATCATTGACTCACTGACTCACTGTGGAACATTACCTCTACCTCGGCCTCAACGCCTTCACCCTCCTCGGCCCGCTCGCGCTGTCCTTCGACCGCAAAGTGGCTTATTGGCGCAGTTGGTTTGCGCTGTTTCCCGCCATCGCCATCACTGGCACGCTGTTCATCGTTTGGGATGTGTGGTTCACCGCCCAAGGCGTGTGGGGCTTCGACCAAGCTTACCTCACCGGGCTGTCGCTCTTTGGCTTGCCGCTAAGCGAATGGCTCTTTTTCTTCACCGTACCCTACGCCTGCGTATTCATCTACGCCTGCGTCAAAGCCTATTTCCCTAGCGATCCGCTGCGCAAAGTGGCCCCCTGGGTCTTCAGAGGGCTGATGATCCTGCTGCCCATTTTAGCCCTCACCCACCTGGATCAGCTCTACACGACGGTGACCTTCTTCGGCGTGACTGTGCTCATTGCCCTCAACCTCTACGTAATCAAGCCCGACTACCTCGGTCACTTTTTGCTGGGCTACCTCATTGCGCTCGTTCCCTTTGGCCTGGTCAACGGGGTGCTCACCGCTCTACCCGTGGTTTGGTACAATGACCTGGAAAACTTTGGCCTGCGCCTCGGTACCATTCCGGTCGAAGACAGCATGTATAACCTTTGGCTGGTGCTGATGAACGTCAACCTCTACGAATGGCTGCGCGCCCGACGAGCGGTAAAACGTGCCGCCGAGCAAGAGCCTGCTGTAACCCAAAGATGATGGTCGCAACTCACCTCAAATCTCCCCCTGCTCGATGGCCTGCTGAATGAGCTGAGCACGATGCTGCCCCAATTTGGCCTTGCGCTCGGCCTGAGAGGCCGCTTTGAGCTTTTTGATCGACTTGAAGGTGGTGAGAATTTCCTTTTCTGCCGCCGGGCCGATGCCCTTGATGTGGGTGAGGCGCGAACGCTGGCCGACGGCTTGGCTGCGCTTTTGGCGGTGAAAAGTGATGGCGAAACGGTGGGCCTCATCGCGGAGCTGCTGCACCAGATGTAGGCCAGTATTTTTCTTGTCGATGTGCAAGGGAAAAGGATCGGCGGGCTTGTAGATCTCCTCCAATCGCTTGGCGATGCCAATGATAGGCAGCTCGCCGTAGAGGTCCAGCTCTTGCAGCGCCTCCACTGCCGCGCTGAGCTGTCCCTTGCCGCCGTCGATCACGATCAGCTTGGGCAAGGGCTGCTCCTCGTCTAGCAGGCGACGGTAGCGCCGCCCCACGATCTCGGTCATGGAGGCAAAGTCGTTGGGCCCTTCTACCGTCTTGACGTTGAATTTGCGATAGTCCTTCTTGCTGGGCTTGCCGTTTTTGAAGACCACGCAGGCCGCCACCGGCGAGGTGCCCTGAAAGTTGGAGTTGTCAAAGCACTCGATGTGGTCGGGTAGCTTGGCCAGGCCCAGGGCCTGCTGCAAGTCCTCCATCATCACCTGCTCGCGGGTTTTGCGCTGCTTGAAGTTCTGGTTGTAGAGCTTCTCGGTGAGCAGGGTGCGGGCGTTTTTCTGCGAAAGTTCCACCAAGTGCTTCTTGTCGCCGCGCTGCGGCACGTTGAGGTTGAAGCCGTCAGGTACGCTTTCGGGGTCCAGCTCTACATTAGAAACGATCTCGGGGAATAGCTCTTCCTCCTCGGCCACCATGCGGGCCAGGGTAGCGGCCAAGATCTCTTGCTCTTCTTCTTGGTTGCTGCGCTTGATCTCGTAGCTGTGGGTGCCCACGATGGCCCCATTGACCAGCTTGAAATGGTTGACCACCGCGAGCTTGTCTTCGCTGTCGATGGTGAGCACCTCTAGGTCGTTGATCTTTTCAGAGACCACCGTGCTTTTGCGCTGATAGACGCGCACTTTGGCCAGCTTATTTTTGTAAAATTCGGCCTTCTCGAACTGATAGTTCTCCGCCGCCTCTTTCATCATCGTCTCCAACTGCCGCAGCACCGGGCCGAGCTTGCCCCGCAGAATGTTGCGCACCTGCTCGATACCCTGCATGTAGTCTGCTTCGGATTGACTCCCGATGCAGGGAGCCAGGCAATTGCCGATCTGGTATTCGAGGCAGGGCTTGAACTTGCCCGCCTCGATATTTTTCTGCGACAGCTCATAGGTGCAGGTGCGGATCGACACGAAGCCCCGGATCAGGTCCAGGATGGTCTTCATGGTGGTCACGCTAGGATAGGGACCGTAGTAGGTAGAGCCGTCGTTTTCTTTGTTGCGGGTGGCAAAGACACGGGGAAAGCGCTCTTTCTTGATGCAAATGTAGGGGTAGGTCTTGCCGTCCTTGAGCAAGATGTTGTAGCGCGGCTGGTGATTTTTGATGAGGTTGTTTTCCAGCAGCAGTGCCTCGATCTCGGAGTTGGTGATGGTGTATTCGACATCGGCGATGAGGCGCACCATGCTACCGATGCGGTAGGAGTGGCCCTGCCCCCGGGTGAAGTAGGAAGAAACGCGCTTGCGGAGGTTTTTGGCCTTGCCAATGTAGATAATCTTGCCGTCCGGATTCAAAAAGCGGTATACCCCAGGGCTTTCGGGGAGATGACGAACTTTTTCGTGGAGGGTGTCTTGAGATTGAGTTTGCGGCATGCTATCGACAATTCTTTCCTGATCATGAGACACCTCGGTGTGCAAGCCCGAGGCTTAGCAGACACATCGTGAGCATCGACTCATGCTCATCAAATTACGAATTTCCTGCTTCGAATCCCTCATCACCTCCTCACATCCAGCGCATCTCTCAACCCGATGCCCACCAGGTTGACCGCCACGATGAGCGAAACCAGCGCCAGACCCGGATAGATGGCTAGCCATTGGCCTTTGTCAAACATCAGGTAGGTGTAGCCCTCGTTGATCATGCGGCCCCAGGTAGGCACAGGCACCTGCACCCCAATGCCGAGAAAGCTCAATCCCGACTCGATCAGCACGGCGGCCCCAAAATTGGCTACCGCGATCACGATCAGGGGGCTGATCACATTGGGGAGAATATGCCGCCACATGATGCGGCCACTACGCAGCCCCAGGCTCTGGGCCGCCTCCACGAATGCCTGCTCGCGCACCGATAGGATCTGCCCGCGAATTAGCCGCGCCACCTCCACCCACATCGATACCCCGATGGCCAGGTAGATTTGCCAAAGGCCCTTTTCCTTCATCACCGCCGCGATTACTAGCGCCATCAGTAGGGTAGGAATGGCCCACAGCACCGACACCAGCCACATCACCGTGCGGTCGACCCAGCCCCCAAAGTAGCCAGCCAGGGTGCCCAGCGTCAGCCCGATCAGTAGGCTGATCAGCACGGCCATCATTCCCACCGACAGGCTCACCCGCGCCCCCAGCATGATGCGACTCCACAGATCGCGGCCATAGCTGTCGGTGCCGAGCAGATAGGTTCGTGAAACGAGATGATCTTTTTGCAAAGCTGCCATCGTGGGTCTTTCTCCCTTGGCATAGCCCAGCCGGGTGAGTCGCACACTGTCGGGGATGCCACCCGGCTTGATGAGCTTGACCCAAGGAGAATCGAGCCGCAAAGCCGTCCCAGCCGACAGCGGTACGGGGAAGTGTTGCTGCACCTGCCCCCCCCAAAATCGCTCCCACACCCCGCGCGGCTCCCCCCCCGGCTGGGGCAGCAGCAACAGCTCGACCTTGCTACCCGGCGGCAGCTTAGCCAGCTCTAGCACCTGAAAATTGGCATGCGTGGTCGCGTCCGGCGCCAGCCAGTAGCCCAGCAGCCCCGTCAGCGCACAGATGCCCACCCAAATGACCCCTACCACGCCAGGGACGTGCCGCCGAAAGCGATGAAAGGCCAGTTGGGTAGGAGACATGGAGGAATATGAGTTGAAAGTCCGTAGGGTTGCCCCGCAGGTGCAACCCCTGAGTAAGCCAATATGAACGGAAGATAAACACTGCGCCTGGTAAACCCATACCGTATTCCGATGACCGTTCATACAGGTGAGGAGGTACCAGGTCGACTCCGGCTCGTGCCTCGCCGGGGATGTACGTTACTAAACCACTTTTTGGAGGACGCCGAGCTCCTCGCCGACCTCGGTGAAAGCCTGAATGGCGCGGTCGAGATGGGCTTTGTCGTGGGCGGCGGAAAGTTGCACCCGGATGCGAGCTTCGCCTTTGGGCACCACGGGGTAGAAGAAGCCAATCACGTAAATGCCGCGTTCGAGCAGTTTGTCGGCCATCTGCTGGGCCAGGGGCGCATCGTAGAGCATGACAGGCACGATGGGGTGCTCGCCGGGCTTGAGGTCGAAGCCGACTTTGGTCATGTGTTCACGGAAATACTGGGTGTTCCATTCCAGCTTGTCGCGCAGCTCGGTGGTTTCGGTCAGCAGGTCGAGCACTGCGATGCTGGCCCCGACGATGCTGGGAGCCAGGGTGTTGGAGAAGAGGTATGGCCGCGAACGCTGGCGCAGCAGCTCGATGATCTCTTTGCGCCCGGTGGTGAAGCCCCCCAACGCGCCGCCCAGGGCTTTGCCTAGGGTGCCGGTGATGATGTCTACCCGGCCCAGCACGTCGCGGTGCTCGATGGCCCCGCGGCCCGTTTTGCCGAGGAAGCCGGTGGCGTGGCA
>CAYVAP010000116.1:0-10125 GCA_964449365.1 uncultured Bacteroidia bacterium | reverse complement strand
AGCAAAGGCGCTCCCATTCCCAATCTCATCAACGGGCGACCTAGCGGCTACAAGGATCAAGGAGGCAGCATCGTGCTCTCTCGCCTCAACGAAGATATGATGAGCGAAGTCGCTCAGGCTGGAGAGGGAAAATACTTTCACCTCACCGGCGGCAACAGCACCCTCAGCAGCCTGCGCAATGCCTTAGCCGGGCTGGAAAAAGAGCAATACGAGGCACAATCCTTTGCCGACTACGAAGATCAATACCAATGGCTACTCGCCCTAGGGCTGCTCTTTTTGGTGCTGGAATACTTCCTGAGCGAGCGTCGCACTCGCATCTTGTCGCGAGTCGACATCTTTAACTGAACAGGTTGAATGGCTGAATGATTGCTTGTTTGAATGGAAAAGCAGTCTCTCATTCAATCGATCAAAAAATCAAAAAATATCCCTATGAAACGGATTTTCTTGCACCTTCTCCTCTTATTCGTTTTGTCGTCGACCTGGGCACAACTCATCGTCGATGATGACCGGCAACGCGTTCGGGAGGGCAATGACTTTTACGAAGCGGGCAAATATGTCGAGGCCGAGGTGAGCTATCGCAAAGCAGGCGAGGCCAACGCCGAGCAGGTCAAGGGGGCCTTCAACCTAGGCAATGCGCTCTACCAACAGGGGCGCTACCAGGAGGCGGCCCAGCAGTTTGCCAGGGCGGCTGGCCTGAGCGACGACCGTCAGTTGCAGGCAGAGGCCTACCACAACCTAGGCAACGCTCATCTCAAGGCCGCCATGCAGCCGCAGTCATCGCCGCAGGGACCAGGGCAAGCGCAGGGCAACCCCCTCCAACAGAGCATCGAAGCCTACAAGCAGGCGCTGCGGCGCAATCCTCAAGACGAAGAAACCCGCTACAACCTCGCCTACGCCATGCGACAGTTGCAGCAGCAGCAGCAACAGCAGCAAAACAACGACCAGAACCAAGAAAACCAAGATCAGGAGAAAAATCAGGATCAGAGCGAGCAGGACGAGCAAGCACAGCAAGACGATCAGAACCAGGAGCAGCAGGGTGATCGCGAAAAACAGGATCAGCAGGCAGATGAGCAGGAACAAAAGCAGCAGCAGGGCCGCGCGCAGAAAATGAGCCCCGAGGAGATCGAGCAGATGTTGGAAGCCCTGCGCTACCAAGAAGAAAAGCTACGCCAAGATATGCAACGGCAACAGACCAAAAGCCAGCAGCGCAAGGTCGAAAAGGATTGGTGAGCAGGGGGGGCGGGGTTCGGAGTTGAAGACCACCAACTACCAACCCTGGCCTCGGGAGAGATTTGGTTATATACTACGTGGCGTAAGGATTGTAGCGTGGTAAGACACTATCACTTATTGATAACAAGGCCATTCAATAAATCAACCACTCTCCCATTCAACCACTTTGAAGTATAACTTCCTTTTGTTCCATTGGTTACGTTTCAAAGGTGGGCGCTTGCCCTTTCTTGGTCCCATGTGTTACCGGAAACGTTCGCGCTGGTTTGTGCGCCATTTCTTCAAGTTGATCCCATGAGCGAAAGCCAAAATCCCCTGGAAACCAACACCATCAAGTTTGCCATTGCTGTCCGCGACTTTGCCAAGCTGCTACCCATGACGGTCTCTAACGTCGAGGATTTGAAAAACTTGGTGCGTTCTTCTGGCCACATCGGCGCGCTGTATATCTCAGCCGTGGGTGCGCCCAATCGAAACGATTATTTGATCAGATTGAAAAGTTGCATCACCGAAACCCGTACCACCCACTACTGGCTCGGGCTGGTCGATACCCAGGGAACCCCTGAGTTGGAGCATCGCCGCCACCAGTTGCAGCAGGCAGCCCAAGAGCTCGCCGGGGTGTTCGGTAAAGTGATCGAAAGTGTCAAAGCGACCCCATGAAACGAATTTGGCTAACCATCCTCACCTTCGTCGGCTTCAGTAGCCTGCTCTTGGGCCAGGAATTTTCGGCCTTTGTGAGCAAGCAGCAAGTGCCCCTAGGCGAAGTATTTCAGGTAACCTTCGAGCTAAAAAACGCCCGAGGCGGCACCCCCGAGTATCCTGACTTCGACCAACTTCAGGTGCGCGGCGGCCCCAACCTTCAGCAGAGCGTACAGATAGTCAACGGGCAGGTAAGCCAGTCGGTATCTTATACTTTCTACCTACAAGGCACCCGCACCGGAACCTTCAAGATCGGATCGGCCAGCATCCGGATCGATGGCAAAACCCTGCGTACCGAGCCCATAGAGGTCAAGATCATGCCTGCCCGCTCCAGCGGTAGCAACAGCGCTCAGGCGCAGCGCAATGATCAGAGCGCCCGCAACCGCGACATCGAGGAGCAATTGGCCGAGGCGGTCTTTGTGCGGGCCTTGGTCAGCGACCGCGACGTGTACCAAGGCGAGCAGTTTACCGTCTCCTACAAGCTCTACGAGCGGGTGCAGACCTTTGACTTGCGCCCCGAAGGCAATCCCAGCTACGAAGGCTTTTGGGTGGAAAACATCGATATTCGCAACCCCACTCCCCGTACGGAGGTGATCGATGGTAAGCAGTATCGCACCTACGTCATCAAGCAAGACATCCTTTTTCCCCAGCGACCAGGCGAGTTGACCGTCGATCCGCTGGAGCTTTCCTGCGTCGTGCGGGTACAATCGGCCCCCAAGCAGCGGCGTAGCATCTTCGACAGCTTCTTTGGTCAGTACGAAAACTACAAATACAGCTTTGCCTCCACCCCTGTGCGCGTCGAGGTAAAATCCCTGCCCGCCGGGCGTCCTGCCAACTTTAGCGGGGTAGTGGGCGACCTCTCCCTCGACGTCTCGCTCGATACCTTTCGCGTAACAACCGGAGAGCCGCTCACGCTGCGGGTCCGGTTGTCAGGCCGGGGCAACATCAAAAAGCTACAAGAGCCACGGCTGCAATTTCCGCCCGACTTCGAGGTGTACGACCCCAACGTAACCGAATCGATCTCGCGCAAGGATGGCATTCTCAGCGGTACGCGCAGCTACGAATACCTCATCATTCCCCGCAATCCCGGCCAATATCGTATCCCGCCCATTACGTACTGCTTTTTCAATCCCCAGACCGGGCGCTACGCCACCCAAAGCTCCTCCGAATTTAGCGTCGAGGTTACGGGCGAGCCTCAGCAAATGAGCAGCAGCAGCGCGGTGGCTCAGCCAGGTCAAAAGACCGATCTGGCCTTACTGGGGCAAGACATTCGCTTCATTCACCCACCGTCGGAGGATCTGCGGCCGGTGGGGTCGACGTTCCTGCTCACCTGGCAGTACTGGCTGCTCTACCTGATTCCGGTCCTGGCCATTGCCACGCTGTGGATCCTCAAGCGTCGGCAGATGCAGGATCGCCGCGACGTAGCGGGCGCACGTCGGCGCAAGGCCGCCAAGATGGCCAAGCAGCGCCTCGCTGCGGCACAGCAGCATCTCAAGGCAGACCAGGAAAAAGCCTTCTACGACGAAGTGCTGCGCGCCATGTGGGGCTATCTGGGCAACAAGTTCAACCTAGGCCAATCAGAGCTGTCCCGCGAGCGCGCCGCTCAGTTGCTCCAGCAGCAGGGAGCCGACCCATCGCTCATCGAGCGCCTGCATCGCTTGATCGACACCTGCGAAATGGCTCTTTTTGCGCCCAGTGCCGCCCCCGGTGGCATGCAGGGCACCTACGATCAGGCGGTCGAGCTGATCGCCGACCTTCAAGATATCCGTATCACCTCCCACACAACCGTCTGACCATGGCTTATCTCGCTGTTTTTCGCCCCCTCGCTTTGCGCTGGCTGCTGCTCGGCCTGACTTGCTGGCTCATGGCTCCCCTGACTGCGGCAGAGGCCGACGATCTGTTTATCCAAGCCAATCGCGCCTACGCTAATCGAGCGTACGCACAAGCCGTTCGGCTCTACGATTCTGTCCTAGCCCAAGGGCTGGTCTCTGCCGATTTGTACTACAACCTAGGCAATGCCCATTACCAACAAAATCACATCGCCGAAGCGCTCCTCCACTACGAGCGAGCCTTGCGCCTGGACCCTGGCCACGGCGACGCAGCGTTCAACCGCCGCCTGACCAACCTCAAGGTGGTAGACAACGTCGAGCCTCAGCCTGAGTTCGTGCTCACGCGCTGGTGGCGCGAACTGGTAGATGGCCGCTCGCCTGAGCAATGGGGCTACCTCGCTATGGGGCTGCTCTGGGCGGTGGTGGCCGCAGTGGCGGTGCTCTTTTTCGTGCCCCGGCCCCAAGTGCGCCGGGTGGCCTTCGTCAGTGGCATCGGGCTGAGCCTCCTCTCGGTGGGCTGCCTGACGTTGGGCCTGATGCGTCATCAGCGCAGCCAAAGCGAGCAACATGGGCTGATCATGACGCCCAACGCCTACGTCAAAAATGCCCCCGGCGGCGAAACCGACCTCCTCATTTTGCACGAAGGGGTCAAAGTCACGCTACTGGATGAAGTCGACGGCTGGACGCAGATTCGCCTCGACGGTGCCAACATCGGTGAGGTCGTGGGCTTTGTGCGCAGCGAGAGCGTGGGGGTGATTTGAAGCAATTCGACATTTTTGATTCGTCATTCCCAATTGCAGACCGCTAGCGCAACAAGCTGACGAGGCACGGTGTGCCAAAGCCCTCCCCTGCCTCGAGCCCGCATACCGTTCATATCAGTGAGTATACTACGTGGCGTGAGGATTGTAGAGTGGTAAGACACGATAACTTATTGATAACAAGTCCATTCAACACATCAACCACTCTACCATTCAACCACTTTGAAGGATAAAATCAACTGCTGCCCCAGCCATGGGAAGGGAAAAATGAACGGAGAAAACGCTCTGCCTGATCAGCCTACATCCTATCCTGTATACCGCCGTATTCAGTAGGATGACGTGACGGCTTACTCCCCCCTCCAGGAGAAATACGCTTTGATCTGCCCTTCGTCGAAATTGGCGTACGCTGGATCAGCTAGGGTGAGGCCCCGCCAGAGGTCGTAGTACATCACGAATGCGCGGTCGACCCCGACGCGCTCGTCCCACCAATGCTGGTTGAAGCGAGCTTGCTTGAGTAGCCAGTAATAGCCCCCCACCTTGAACATGGGCGTGGCCCGCTTGACCACCTGTGGGTGCATGGTCGCGAACCCCTCCAGCCGAAAGGCTTCTTTCCAGTCGGTGGCGCGAGGCGCAGCCGGATCTACCCAGTCGTAAAAGAGCAGGAACTGCCCGTCGTTGCCGAAGCTCCAGCGCGCGATGGCCAGAAATACGATCCATTCGCCGTTGGCAAAATGCTGATCCACATTTAGCGCGATGGTATCCCAGGTGGTGTAGAGCTTGTTGCGCAAGAGCAGATCGCGCCCGCGCATGTGGATGGCAAAGGGAGGGGTCACCGGACTGGAAAAATCGAGCCATTGGGCCACAATCCAGTTGTAGCCGCCGTTTTCGATGGCTCCCGGCACGGTATTGCCCACCGTCGAGTAGCGAAAATCCTCGGGGATGCGAAACGCAACCGAGTAGGCGCGGGTCTGAGGCAGGTCTTCATCGTAGACGATCCAGCCCTTTTCCTCTAGCGTGAGGCGCGTCTCCAGATCAGCCCGAAACTGAAAATTGGACTGAAACTGATGGGGAGGTTGCAGCTTGACGTAGGACTTCATCACCTGCCCCTGCCCCTCAATCAGGGGATCGATTTCATCAGACCAAACCACGCCCGCTGCCTCAGGCGCACCTTTGATGCGGCGGTTGAAGTAGGCGTTGGCATTTTTGGCTTGCGGGTCGGCGTCGTAGTCGCGCTGGGTAGGGTCAAAAATCTCCCAGGCGTGATAGTGGCTATCGTTGGGAGGATTGACCAGGGCGAGGCTGCCATACCGCGTGGCGTCGGGCTCGGGATCGTCGCTGCTATTTTGGCTACAGCCCACTACGCATAAGCTGCTCCACAGCAAAAGGGACCAGCATAGATATTTCGATGATCGCATGAAGCAAAAGTAAGGCAAGCCCCTTTATGATCCAACATGAAAGCGGGCTCAAGCCCATGTAAAGATGTGCATCCCCCCCTTACGATCGATCAGGGAGGACGCACATGGCATTTCAGTCAACCAAAGCTGTTTTACTGTGGCACACGCCGCTGGGCCAACACTGGCAGATCGATCTGACGAAGC
The DNA here is from genome assembly GCA_964449365.1 of uncultured Bacteroidia bacterium. GTDB lineage: Bacteria > Bacteroidota > Bacteroidia > J057 > J057 > CAYVAP01. Next base: position 4,017 of record CAYVAP010000116.1, on the reverse strand, counting down.
ACCTCATGGGTGGCCGGGCTCAGCTCGCGCGCACGGGTAGGATCCGCACTGGTGCTGTGCATCATGATCAAATCGCAGCGCGTGGCGCGGGCCACTTCCTGGATTTGACTCGCTGGCGAATGAGACATCATGATGCGATAATGGATGGGGCCCGCCCCCTGCTCGATCAGGCGCTGCCCTTCGGTCTCCATGTGGCGACGTAGGGCTTCGAGCTTGCGCGGCGATTCGCCTGGCTGCCCAACGGCCAAGAGGTACACCTCCGGTCCCATCAGGGAGAGGTAGCGCATCATAAAGTCTTCCAGACCAGAGAGGCTGCCTTCTTCATCCAAGGCCACCAGTACCCGGCGAAATCCTTTGCTTTGCTCCGACTGCCCGGCCTCTTGGGGCAATCGTTGGTAGGCCAACACCGGGCAATGGGCATCGCGCAGGATGGTGCTCACTAGGGGCTCGAAGGTACTTCCACGCGAGGGCAGGATCATCAAGTCGCTGTTTAGTTGGCGGGCAGCTTTGACCACCTCCTCCGATACGCGGCCACTGCGAATGATCGACTTGGAGCGAACGGCGTAGGGAATGTAGCGCTGCTTGGTTTCGCGCAGTAGCTCACGAGTGCGCTCCGTAACCTCCTGAATCAGATTTTGGCTTTGAGAGTCGCTTTCATTGAGCACCCCAAAGGTTTGGGGCAGCACGTTGATCACGTGCAGGAGGGTCAGGTCGGCCTGGAGCATCTGAGCAAGAAAGCTGGCTTTTTCTATCGCATCATACGAGGCGGGCGAAAAATCAACTGGGCAAAGGATGTGATGTAGCTTCTGCATGAGTAGTGTAGTAGAAGTAGGACATAAAAAGACATTGAAAAGCAGAGAGGTAAGTAACGCTCAAAAAATAAGTTGGCCTTCTTCGCTTGAGAATAGGAGGTCGAGAGATTGAGAGATTGAGATTGTACGTCCCAAAGTCTCACTATCTGACTATCTCAGGATCTCATTATCTCACCATCTCACTATCCCTCCTCGATCTGGAACGAGCTCTCTAACCGAATCAGGGAAATTATTTTTCTCGCGCTACTGAGAGGCTGTTTGGGTTTCTTCTTTACGGCTTTGTCCTGCCACGAATACCCGGGATAAAGGGACCTAGGTATGAGTCTGAGGGCGCCGATTTTCCTCGGAATATCTCGATATTCATCTCGACTCAAAACTAGTGGCTTTGGAACGCAGTTGCTTACCATTTCGATTTGACGTAACTGCTTAGTGGTTAGCACATTCAACTTCCAACTTTTAACCAGGAACTTTGAACTCTTTCCACTAGGGCCACTACCCCAGCTTTTCCTGCTCAGACTCATAAATTAGGCTCTTAATCCCATTTATTCGCGGCAATCCTGCGTTTGGCTTCGAAACACCAAAACTCAAACAGCCTCTAAAACGCCAGCATAAATAATCAACAGTAAGATAAGCAGAAATAGACAAAAATCCTTCGATTTTTAAATATTTATCATCCACGTTGGTCTCTCGTCCCTTTAGACTTGCTATGAACAAAATGTTCCTTTTCTATGGCCGCTCCGATGACTTATTTCATGCTGCAAAGTGATCCTTTGTCATGGCAAATGAGGCAGGAAAAGGGTAAGCTTTTTAACGTGCCCAAGCCATGGCCCGGGGCGAAAGCCCAAAGGCCAGCGCCGTGAGCAGCAGCAGCAAGCCAAAGCCTAGCTGCAAACCCAGGTGCTCAGCCAGGAGCCCGATCAGCACTGGGCCGCTGAGAAAGCCCACATAGCCTGCGGAGGCCACCGCCGCAATGCCCATCGAAGGCGATAGGCCGGGCACCTGTCCTGAGCGACTAAACAACACCGGAACCACGCAACTGTAGCCCAAGCCCATCAGCCCAAAGCCGACCAGGGTGCTAGGCAGGGCCGGCCACAAAACGAGCAACAGCCCGCCAACGGCCAGGGCAGTACCGATTCTGACCACCCGCAAGCCCCCAAGGCGAGCCGTAAGGGTGTCGCCGTAAAAACGGCCCAGGGTCATGAACAAGGTAAAACTCGCGTAGCCCATACCCACGAAGTAATCGCTAGCCCCCACCACTTCGGCTAGGTAAACGCCGCTCCAATCAGCCGCCGCGCCTTCGCCGATCATCACGAGCATGCCGATCAGAGCCAGCCCCAACACTGGACGGGTAGGCAGCACCAGAGCCGGTCCGGCGGGCCCACCCAATCGAATGGCTTGCAGGCTGGGCCAGGCGCTCAGGAGCGCCCACGTACTCAGGCCCAGGGTGAGCAGCAGCCAGTGATGCCAGGCAGGAATCTGCGCCCCCACGATCAGGCTGGTGCTAAAGGAGCCAACCAGACCGCCGAGGCTCCAGCCGCCGTGGCAGGTAATCATCATGTGCACCCCATCGCGCCGCTCCAGCAGGCTCACTACCGCGTTCATGGCCACATTCATCACCCCGGTGAGAAATCCCACGGCAAAGAGCCCCAAAGCCAGCCAATAGGTCGAAGGCGCAGCCACGGGCAGGTAGGCAGCCAGTACCGCCCCAAACATCGAGTAGAGCGTGAGGCGGCCTTCTCCCAGGCGCGCAGTGAGCCAGTTGGCGACCAACATGGCGGCCAAGCCACCCACCGGGCCAAAAAAAAGCAGCAGCCCTAGTTCACTTTCGCTTAGCTCCAGGCTCGTCTTGATCTGCGGGATGCGCGTGATCCAAAAAGTAAACAGCAGGCTGTTGACAGCAAACATCATCGCAATATTGCGATACTGTGGGTGGCGAAGGATACGAGAGAGGTTCTTCCACATGTTCAGGTCCAAGTTGGGTGTACAAACAGGCCCCACCCCAAAATTAAAGGCTGCCAACCGGGCCAACGTACGGCAGGGAGGAGGGTAACCGGGCGCAAAGGTAACGATAGATCAACGGAAACTTTTTCGCTTCGCTAGGCTTGATATGATCAAAAGCGCAGCCCCCATCACCGGGTGTGGGTCAAAGTTCCTAACGGCTGTTTTTCACCCCCACAGCCCCCTCAAGGGGGCCTCGTAGAGGTACTGAGCAAAGCTCAGTAGGACCATCCATTCCTCTTTGAGAGGGACACGGGGGGGGGGAAGACCCTCCAAAGGGAAAACTGCCCTACCCCTCCCATCACCTCCCTATCAGCGATCGTGTAATTTTTTCCCTATCTTTGTATCAAAATGGTAAAAAAATTTACCCGTGGTTGAGAGAGTGATGGCTGGCTATGAGCGGTCATCGGTATACAGTAAGCAGTCGTCAGGCACAGCGGTTTCCCCATGCATATTGGCTCACTTAGCGACCGCGCCAGCGACTAATTTTACGACGAACCCTGAACCACGAACTCCGAACGACAAACTAACCCTATGGCAACTCTTACCAAGAAAAAGTATTTCGTTATTGACTTTGACAGCACCTTCCTGCAAGTCGAAGCCCTGGAAGAACTCGCCGAAATTGCGATGGCTGACCGCCCTGATCGCGAAGCCGTGGTAGAGAAGGTGGCCGAGATCACCAACCTTGGCGTCAACGGCGAGATATCCTTTGCTGAGTCGCTCACTCGCCGCCTGAACCTCCTGCAGGCTCACCGCGATCACCTCCCGCGCCTGATCGATCGGCTCAAGAAGAAAATATCGACCTCCATCGTGCGCAACCGTGCGTTTTTCCGCCAGTTCAAGGGGCAGGTTTACATCGTCTCCAATGGCTTCAAGGACTTTATCGATCCAGTGGTGGCCGACTACGACATCGACGGCGACCACGTTCTGGCCAATACCTTCGTCTTTGACGCAGAGGGCAACATCACCGGAGCCGAGCCCAGCAATCCCCTGGCTCACAGCAAGGGCAAGTCCAAGGTACTGGCCAAGCTCGGGCTCGAAGGCGAAATCAACGTGATCGGCGATGCCTACACCGATTACGAGATCAAGGAATCAGGACAAGCTCATAAGTTTTTTGCCTTCACCGAAAATGTGCTGCGCGAAAACATCCTCGATAAAGCCGACCACGTCACGCCCAGCTTCGATGGGTTTTCGTATGTGAATGACC
>CAYVAP010000115.1:0-10155 GCA_964449365.1 uncultured Bacteroidia bacterium | reverse complement strand
TGCGGAAAAAGATGCAGCGATCACCCATCATTCGGGAGTTGACAGAGCACTAGCATTCATTACCATTTTTCACACTATGCTACGAATCATCTTTTCCTTTTTTCTCGGAGCAAGCCTGTTGCTACTATGGACAGGCTGCGACAACAGCGATGGCCCCAATGATCCACCCGTGGACAATGAATTTGACCGGGCGGCCATGTTGCAGCACTATAGCAGCGCGGTGATCTTGCCTGCCCTAGAGCGCTTTCGGCAGCAGGCCAGCCTGCTCAGCAGCGGCGTGTCTGGCTATCTGCAAGATCCCAGCGATCTCAACTGGGACCTCACCCGCTCCGTCTGGACCAATGCGATAACCGCTTGGCAGGGAGTGCAGACCTACAACTTTGGCCCCGGCGAAACCAGTCAAGGTGCCTTCTTCGAAAAAGTCGGCACCTGGCCCGTAGATGTGGCTCAGCTCGAAGCTTACGTAGCCGCCAATGACACCTCCTTGGCCAACTTTAATCGCGATACGCGCGGCCTCCTCGCGGTCGAGTACCTGCTATTTGGTGATGACGCTCGTAGCAAGCTCAGCAACGACGCCAATCGTCAGGCTTACCTGCGCGCCATAGCCCGCAACGTAGCCGAGGAAGCCGCTGCCCTAAACGATGCCTGGCTCAATGGCTACGCCAATACTTTTATCAGCGACGATGGCATCAGCGCAGGTACGCCCACCTCGCTGCTCTACAACAACTTCATGCTTGGCTACGAGCGGATGAAAAACTTCAAGCTCGGCGTACCTGCTGGCCTCCGCGCGGGTCAGACCCAAAGCGCCCCTGAGTTGGTCGAAGCCTACTATTCTGGCCAATCGCTGGCCCTGATGCGCGAGCAATTTGAGCAGACGGTGGACCTCTGGGAAGGTAGCGGCGACACCGATGGCCTCGGTTTCAAAGACTACCTGCTCGCAGTAGAAGGCGGCGAGCAATTGGTCGCCGATACCGAAACGCAGATCCAGGCGGTCTACGCAGCCTTTGATGCGATGCCCAGCGGACAAAGCCTGGCCCAATCGATTGAGCAGGATATCGCCGCCGTAACTGATCTCCACACCGAGTTGCAGCGCATGACGCGTTTTTTCAAAAGTGAAATGTCCTCCCGTCTGAGCATTGCTATTACCTACGATAGTGGGGACGGGGATTGAGCAAGTGGAATTCGTGATTTGAAAATTCGGAATTCGTGATTCGGAATGGAGTACGCTGGTGCTTTCGGAACGAATGAATGAACCATTCGGATCCAACATAAAAGCCTGACTCGCTAACCTTTGCATGTCGAATAACGAATCGGTCATTTCGCATTATCGACGCTGGCGCACTGCTTGAGGCAACGTGTCAGCCATCGGCTCCTTTGCCCCACCATCACGAATCACGAGCTGCAAGCCCCGCATACGAAGCCTTCGCTTCCTCATGAATCCTATTTCCTCATCTTCCCTTTCACCTGCTAAGACCCTGCCCGGGAGCGATCGTGATGATCGCTTCCGGTTTGGGGCTTGGTTGAGGGAGTCGGTGCCAATCGCGCCCCTGGTAGGGCTGCGCCTGGGCTTTGGGTTGCTGATGTTCATCAGCACCATTCGCTTCGTAGCCTTTGGCTGGGTGGAGGCGCACTTCGTCGATCCGGTGATGCACTTCAAGTACTTTGGCTTCGAATGGGTAGAGCCCCTCAGTGCCCCGGCCATGTACCTGATCCACGGGCTGATGATACTCGCCTGCGTAGGCATCATTTTGGGAGCCTTTTACCGGGTGTCGGCCCTGCTCTTTGCGCTGCTGTTTACCTACGGCGAACTGATCGACCTCACCTACTACCTCAACCACTACTACTTCATCAGTATCTTCAGCTTCCTGATGGTGCTGCTGCCGGCCCATCGCTACTTTTCGGTGGATGTGTGGCTACAACCCAAGAAGGAGCGTAGGCTGGTGCCCCGCTGGACGCTTTTCATTTGCTATTTGCAAATCGGGATTGTGTATACCTACGCGGGCCTGGCCAAACTCAACGCCGAGTGGCTGCTGCGGGCCATGCCCCTGCGCATCTGGCTGCCGGCCCATCAGCACCTACCCCTCATCGGCTGGGCCATGAAGTACGACTTGACCGCCTACCTTTTTAGTTGGTTTGGCATGCTGTACGACAGCCTGATCGTGTGGTTTCTGCTGTGGCGACGCACCCGGCTGCTCGCCTATCTGGCCGTGATCGCCTTTCATCTGATGACAGGGGTGCTGTTTCAGATCGGGATGTTTCCCTACGTGATGATCGCCCTCACGCTGGTATTTTTCTCAGCCGAGTGGCACGAGCGGCTTCTCGGGGGCCTGCGGCGCTTCGCCAGATGGGGCGCAGGTACCTTTCGCTTGCCGATCAATTTCACGCCGAGGCAAAAAGAAGCCGAGGAGTACCGTGAAACGCGCGCGCGGAGGCACCAAGCCCCGGAGGAAACCGCCTACCGGCTGCCCCATGGGGCCCGCATCCCCCTGGCCATCGCCCTAAGCCTGTACTTTGTGTTTCAATTGCTCTTTCCCTGGCGCTATCTGCTCTACGAGGGCAATATGTTCTGGACCGAAGAAGGCTACCGCTTTGGCTGGCGGGTGATGCTGATGGAGAAAGCCGGCACGGCCACCTTCTACGTCAAAGACAGCCGCACGGGCCGCGAGGGCGTGGTAGACAATGCCGAGTTTCTCAATTCTCACCAAGAAAAGCAGATGGCCATGCAGCCCGACATGATCTTGCAGTATGCCCATTTCCTGGCCGACCACTACGCTCAGCAAGGGGTACACGAGCCACAGGTGCGCGCCGAAGTCTACGTAACCCTCAACGGCCACCCCAGCCGCCTGCTAATCGACCCCGCAGTAGATTTGACCAACATCCAGGACGGCTGGCGGCAGAAGGAGTGGGTGAATAGTTGGGAATCGACCGGAAAGTAAATATCGCCGCTCGTAGCGGCTACTGCCTATACTTCAAAGTGGTTGAATGGTAGAGTGGTTGATTTATTGAATGACCTTGTTATCAACAAGTTATAGTGTCTTACAACTTACAACTCTACAATCCTTACGCCACGTAGTATAAGACCACGATCACCCGGCTATCGCCCCCAAGCTCAAGCATTCGCAAAAAAAATCCGACCTGCCCAGAGTGGACAGGCCGTTGCGCGTGTTGAAACGCACGCTACTCCCATTCTTCATGTGTTTAACAAGATCGTCAAGTTATGAACTGATTGAGTAGTCAAAATATTGCTTGTGAGGAACAAAAAAATCCGCCAAAAGGCGGATTTTTTGTGCTCGAAGTCGACCCCTTATTGATCTCCTCGCGAGGCTGTATTTTCCTGAAACAAATCGATCTCGTAAAAAAACTTGTTTTCTCCCTCTCGAGACTCGAAATATCGCTCCTGAATGGAAGAAAACGTGAGCGTGGTGCTGCCTACGTGTCGGCGCACGAAGAGCTTCAGCACACGCTCGCCCGTGATGCCCGTGTAGCAAATGATTTTACCATAGGCTTTTTCGTCTATCGAGTCCGCGCCCACTTGCTTCATGTAGTCGATACATTCTTGCCGACGCTTTTCCGCATCAATGGGGTTGCGGTAGTTTTGGATCACGGTAGTCGCATACAGGCGATCTGCTTTGAAGGCATATTCTACCTGTCGATCTTCGCTCAGAGTGACCAGAATGGTTTGCATATCTGGCTTTTCCTTGATCCCATTGCTCGGAATGTATGACTGCGAACTCAGATACGCCCGCACCTCTTGTCGGCTTTGATTGAAGGGCAGGAAAAAAACGCTCTGGGCATACAGATTGCCCCAGATGCCTAGCAAGATCAGCAGAAGACTCCAAATACGACGCATATCGGCAAGCTTAAAAGCGTGAATGGCAGGTCGCTAGACCAACCTCAAGGGCTGCCTTCAATAGAACTGATTTAGGGGGTGAAATATTCTCTGCTTGTGCTTTTTACCTGATCCACACCAGGTAAGAAGCGACTGCAATCTTGGTGTGCGTATCCCCGCCTCAGCCTATGGGCTTCGTTTTCCCTAGGCATGAGCGGGCAAAAATGTTGCCATCCAGGGGGCTTCTGCCCTGATCTGCGGAAAAGATCATCCCACTGGCAAAACCACAGCCCCGAATGGCATAGGTAAGAAAAGGGCTCATTTGTAGCTGCTTGCTAATTGCCTGCTTATAGGCGCCAGACCCGGCTCTGCCACGCCTGCAGCAGGGCCAGTTGGTTGTAGCTGCGATCGAGGTTGTGGCGAGGGTATTTGGTAGGAAAGTAGACATCGCCCGCCAGGTAGTCGCTCAGAAAGCGCATGGCCATGATTAGGATCAGGTGGCTGCCGGCCTCTGGCACCAGGCTCTGCTCGAAGGGAGATAAATCTGCTTCGGCAGTATATCCCCGCCAAAGGGCATGTAAGTAGGCCGGGCGCACCTCCACGCGGTCTAGGGCCGGGCTATCTTCTGGCTCAGGGCTGCTCAGGCTGCGAATGAGATCGCCCAGGTCATACAGGGGGGTGCCCGCCATCACGGTGTCGAAATCCAGCACCGCGAGGGCCTGATCTTGGGTAGGATGCAGCCGCACATTGCCGAGCTTGGCGTCGCAGTGAGCCAGGCGCACAGGCAGCCGCGCCAGGTGAGGGCGCAGGTCTCGATGGCGCTTTTCGGCCTGAGTGATGTGGTCGAGGGCCGGGCGGGCCTCGCGCAGGCGTGAGGACAAGGCCGCTTGGCGAGCATGGCAGAGTTGCGCCCAGCGCTCATCCAAATCGTGAAACCGCAGTAGGCTGGGCCGCCAACTATGGGCAGGCAGGCTGCTCACTTGTCGCGCAAAGCGCCCAAAAGCCCGCCCGGCGGCCTCAGCCTGCTCAGGTCGCTCGGCCCGGTCGAGGCTCCGACCCGGCAGATAAGGCCACATGCGCCAGAGGGTGCCTGCTGCCCGCAAATGCTTGGGGCCCGACCGAGTCGGCTGCAACCACAGCGGCTCGGCATGACGGAGCTGTAGATGATCGACCACTCGCTCCACGTTGGAGGCGAGGGTAGACAAGTCAGAAAATACCTGCTCATTGATTCGCTGCAAGATCCAGCGGCTGCCGTCATCTAACTCGACTTGCCAACTGCGGTGAATGTGGCCCCCTGGCAGCCGCTCGACGCGATGTGCCCTGGCAGGTAAGACAAATCTGGGTAAGATGTGCGTCGGTAACATCGGCTGGCCAACTGAGCGTGAGCTTGACAAAGATAGCAAACCTGCGATCATACTACTGGAGATGAGCCTTTGGCGCGTTCGTTTTTTGGACAAGATGGACAAGATGGACGAGATGGACAAGATTAACGAGATAGCTTTCAGGTGCTTATGATCCTGTGAATCTTGAAACTCTGTCTGGATGGATGATGTCCAGTAGTCTGACCTGCGATGGCAATAGTTTCCTAACCTCAGCTTAACCAGGGCTTTGCGCATCGTTTGCAGTTTAGTTGCTCATTAGAAATCAAATACTTTGCCATGCCGCTACGCGCTTACTTGACCCTGGCTATCAGCTTACTGACGGCTATGACCTTGGCTCAGGAACGCCCCCGCATCATCATCGATCAGCAGGGCGACGTACATCCTTGGAGCAACCTAGAAGTCAAAAACTCTCCTCAGAACTTCCAATTTGCCATCGTAACTGATCGCACCGGCGGTCATCGCCCGGGGGTATTTCCGATGGCTATCCAAAAGCTCAACTTGCTACAGCCCGAGTTCGTGGTGAGCGTGGGCGACCTGATCGAGGGCTACACCGACGACCGCGAGCAGATCGCCCGCGAATGGGCCGAGTTCAACGGCTTCATCGACTCGTTGCAGGTACCGTTTTTCTACGTGCCGGGTAACCACGACTACATCAACGAAGTCATGGCCGAAGAGTGGAAAAAACGCTTTGGCAAAGATTACTACCACTTTGTGTATCAGGATGTGCTTTTCCTCTGCCTCAATAGCGAGGAGCGCATGCGTGGCGCCGGGCGCGGCTACATCGACGAGCCGCAGTTGCAATACATTCGCCAGACCTTGGCCGAAAACCAGGAGGTGAAATGGACCTTGGTATTTGTGCACCAGCCACTGTGGGACCAGGAAGATGCGGGCTTGTGGTCGGAGGTAGAGGCCGCCCTCCGGGACCGCCCGCACACCGTATTTGCAGGGCATCGCCACCGCTACGTCAAGTACGAGCGCAATGACCAGCGCTACTTCGTACTGGCTACTACTGGCGGCGGTAGTGGGCTGCGTGGCCCACGCTTTGGCGAATTCGACCACGTGGTGTGGGTAACCATGACTGACCGTGGCCCCATCATCGCCAACCTGCTGCTCGATGGCATCTGGGCCGACGACGTGAATACCGAAGCCTTCATGGCTTTTTCGCAGCCCTTGCTGGAGCGCGCCGCCCTCAAGCCCAAGCCCATCCTCGTTCGGCCTGGCGAGGAAGCCCCCGAGACCTTAACCCTGCGCCTGATCAATCGCAGCGATGTCCCCATGGCTTATCGCATCCAATTTGAATCCAACGACGAGCTGTGGCTGGCCACCGCTTCGCTCATGGATACCCTGCCCCCCAATCAGACCTTGGTCAAGCAGATCCCGCTCAAGGGCGAGGCCCTCACGCTGGATAGCCCTCCGGTGGTCATTTCTGGCGAATTGACCTACCTGCCCGAGGGACGCCCCGACCTCACCCTCAAGCAGCAGTACCGCCTGCATCCTGAGCCGATGCGCAGCCTCGCCCGCCGCGACATCTCCGTAGATGCGGATCTGAAGGACTGGCCTCAGCCATTACGCTTTGGCAGCGCAGAAGGGGTGGTCGATAGCGATCCATTTTCGCACGACGATGACCAAGACGCCTCCTACCGCTGGGACATCGCCTACGACGAAGAATTTGTCTATCTGGCGGCTGAAGTAATCGACGACGAGCTGATCCTCACCGAGGGGGGCTACCCCTGGACCCAAGATGCCCTGGCTATCCTGGTGGATGCGCGTCGTCTCTCAGAAAGTGCCTACAACGACGGTAGCGGCTATTTTCGCAGCTATCTACCCCTCATGGTCATGCCAGGCGTGGACGAGGCCGACCCGGGTCGACTCTACAACCGCGAGCGCCTACCCGAGGAGGTGGAAATGGCTTGTCGCCAAACCGAAGAGGGCTATCGCCTGGAAATCGCCCTACCCCTCAGCTACGTGCAGGATATCCAGGATGACGACTGGCGGCATCTGCGCATCAATGTCATTCAGCAAGACTTTGACGACGGCGGTATGCACGAGAGTCGCTTGCTGTGGCAACCCGATTGGCGCGATGAAGCGCGTCGCACGGGCGCAGGAATGTTTGAGCGAGTGGAGTAGGGCCGAGCAGTCACACAGCCATTTGGACATTTGAGGCAAAGCGTGGTGCCTTGACTGCGCATTTTCCCCACCTTGGTCAGCCAAAGTGGGGAAGTATGTTTTAGGATCCATGCCAACGCGCAACTTCTCCCCACGTACCCACGCAAAAAATCTTTAGGAACGCGAGAAAAATAACTTCCCTGAGATGGTGAGATCCTGAGATAGTGAGATAGTGAGATAGTGAGATCTTGAGACAGTGAGATCTTGAGACTTTGGGACGTACAGTCTCCTACTCCCAATCTCTCGATCTCTCGACCTCCTATTCTCAAGCGAAGAAGGCCAACTTATTTTTGGAGCGTTACTTAGGCAGTCCACTCATTATGTCAGAAAAAATCTTATCTTTTTTTCACGCCAAGCTCGCCCGTCAGATCCTGCGATTTCTCATGGTCGGCGGCACCTGCTATGTAGTCGTGATGGTGCTGCTGACATTGTTCATCGAAGTGGGCGGCTTAGGCGTCAACCTGGCCAACATCCTTGCTACCTCGATGGTGGTGGCGCTCAACTACTATCTCAACGTCAAGTTTGTCTTCGAAGCGGGGCGACACGCTGCCTGGAAGCAACTATCGGGCTATCTGCTCTTTGGCGGCATCGGCTACCTGGGCAACAGCGTGGCCATGTACCTGCTCGATGCCTACACCGACCTTCATTACGCCATCGCCAAAACCATGGTGGTGATTTTTGTGGCAGCCTTTAACTTTGCAACCCGCAAGTTTTTGGTGTTCAATGGCTAAATACCGCCCCACATGACCCTATCTCCCTCTCTCGAAGCGTATCTGCGCGACATGAGTTCGCCCGAGCCCGAGCTGCTTCAGCGCCTTCATCGCGAGACCCATCTCAAGATGCTGTATCCCCGCATGCTCTCGGGGCACTTGCAGGGCCGCTTGCTCGCTTTGCTCAGCCACCTGATGGCTCCCAAGCGCATTCTTGAGATTGGCACCTACACGGGCTACTCGGCCCTGTGTCTGGGCGAAGGGCTACCCCCTGAGGGACATATCACCAGCCTGGAGCTCGACCCGGAGCGGGGCTGGCTGATCCGCAAATACCTGGAGGCCGCAGGCCTGAGCGAGCGGGTCACCGTGCATTTTGGGCGCGCCCTAGACATCCTGCCCAGCTTAAAGGGGCCCTTCGATCTGGTCTTCATCGACGCCGATAAGGCCAACTACCCCTCTTACTATGAGCACACTTTGCCGATGGTTTCCCCGGGAGGACTCCTCATCGCCGACAACGTGCTGTGGGATGGCAAGGTGGTAGATGAATCGGTGCGAGACAAGGAAACCCTAGGCATACGCCGCTTCAATGCCCTGGTGCGCGACGATCCCCGGGTCGAGTCGCTGATTCTCCCTTTGCGCGATGGCATGACCCTGATTCGTAAAAAGTAAATCCCTGCCTGCCTTTTTTCGGTACAAACATTACGCAGATCCGAGAAGGTAAGCGCTCGCAGACATCAGGGCCTACGAAGTATCTCATTGCCCGGCAAACCGATTCCAGCTTGGTCATCGTAAATCCCTCAGCCGATCGATACGGGGTTTGAGGAAGAGAGAAAAAGGGCGAAAGCTCGCGCAAATTGTCAAATCTTACAGCCGCTGGGGGCTGGGGTCAATCGGGCCCATGGATATTTCAAGCCTGCTTCAGTATCTTGCTGCTGTCTACTCGATCACTCGTCATTGCCAATCCACCACCACGCTATGCGGAGACTGATATGGCCCATCTTGCTAGGCTTCTTTTTGTCGGCCACCTCCCTACCCGGCCAATCGATTCCCAACCCTGTTTCCTACTGCGGCCTGGAGATCGAGCTTTCGTCTGAAGCTGAGCGAAAGATATCCGAATTGGTCAGGCAACTTCAGGTATCGCCGCGCTATTTCAACCAGATGGTGCAGCGTGCGCTTTGTTACATGCCCTTCATCGAGGAGGCTCTGACAGAAGCAGGCGCACCCGACGATATGAAGTACCTCGCCATTCAGGAGAGTTCGCTGATGCCCTCGGCGGTTTCTACCTCGAATGCCGTGGGCTTTTGGCAATTCAAGGGCCCCACTGCCAAAGAGATGGGCCTGCGAGTGGATGATCGGATCGACGAGCGTCGCCACATCTTTCGAGCCTCTTTGGCCGCTGGGCGCTACCTGGCCAAAGTCAACCAGGATTTTGACAACTGGGCTTATGCCGTGATTGCCTACCGCGAAGGCCCTACCGGCGCTGTGCCCTACACCAATCCGCTCTACTACAGCCAGGACAAGATGCGTCTCAGCGGAGAGGCTCACATTTACCTACTAAAGGCCATCGCTCATAAAATTGCCTACCAATCTGCCTTACAAAGGCCACAGCGGGCCGATCAGTATTTGGTACCTCACTCTACCGTGGGTGAGACCAACCTCAGCCGCCTGGCCACCGAGCATGGGATCTCCCTGGCGACTCTGCTGGAGTACAATGCCTGGATCTTGGAAGACCGCCGGTTGCCCCCTACCGAAAGGCCCTTTACCTACTACGTACCAGTCGCCGCCGAGGACTACCTCGGACATCGCCCCGATCCGACCAAAGGCATCCAAAGCGACGATCTCTCGCCCGTGGCCGAGGCGCCACCCGTCGAGGTGACCGACCTGCCCGGGTCCGACCCTGAGGCCAAGCCCGCTACCGAGGTTGTACCTGCCCCACCAGCAGACAACAGCCCTCAGCCTGTGGGGTTGTCCACGCCTTCGCAGAGCCTCATGCCGCGAGCGGTCGATCCCAGGCAATTGCAGCGCAGTAGCTACGCGGTCTTTCCCATCCGGCCAGACCTGGAATACG